>NZ_JAYQWM010000174.1:0-3219 GCF_036662595.1 Escherichia sp. Lx600-2
AATAATTGTTCATTATTAATAAAAAGTGAAAATGGAAGATTTGTACATCCACTGTAAATCGCCTTCAGGAGTAACGTTTTGTCTTTATAATTAGCATCTGCGGGAAGGGTCACCAGTGCATTGTTCAGGAGTTCCTCTGCAGTCTCAGGAAATTTTATTAACGATATCAGAAAAAATATCCAGTAATCTTCTGCGCTGATAAATTTTTTAATTATTGGGTTATTCATTAAAGTTTTCAGAAATAAAGCCTCTGCCGACTGAAGAGACAATAGTTGTGACAACTTATTGAGAAACATACCAAATTCCAATGATGAACAACTCGCATCAAGTGCATTTATATCTGAGAAAAGCGTCTCTTTGATAAATTTTGTCACCAACATTCTATTTTGATAGCCATAACTACCAATCCATTCGACATAAGTATCTACAGCATCGTCTTCTGCCATTAAAAATTGCCGATAACTCGCCCTTAGTAATTTTGGATTTAATGACAGCGCCCGGCCAAATAACTTTGCTTTTAATGCCGAGTTAATGCCGCTATTAATGAATTTTTTAGTAGTCTCTTGATTAACTTTTCTAAGTAATGCTTCAGCGTTTAGCCGGACATTTTCTGATATTTGTTTTTTACGTAAAATTGCACGTAACACAACTACCAGATCGCTTTCATCTGGGAATAATTTTTTAGCAAAGCTATACACTTCATAGTCATGGGTAGTTGCAGCCTTAAGCGCCTCCATAACTTTGTCGGTTTTTTCTATTGGCTGGTCTTCCAGGACATATTCTTCTCCGTCCAGAAAATTGGCCAGTTGTTCTTCGTAGATTTTTTTCTTCATAAACTGCGTTAACGCTGCTGACATCTCGTCAGTAGCTTGTAAGAACCGAGCTTCTTTACCTGCGGGATCATCCCCCATTTTAGGCATTTCAGCTTCAATATCTTCATTATCTTCTGTGATAATGTCCTCTAAGCGAGAAACTTCCCTAGCTCTTTCTAATACACCGACATGCTCTACATGAATCGCCATTTCACTATCCTCCGACGACTTCACGATTCAGGTAAGTTTTTATCCATTTCTGCAGTAATTCATCGTTAATTTCTTTATTTTTTGCCATTTGCTGTGTAATCGCTCTGGCATCAACCGCAGCCTCATTCGCATTATTCATCATGCGCTCATCGATCTCTCTTGGCTCAATAAGAAAGACACGAACGATGTTATTCGCATTTGTTCCTTCATAACCAAATAATTTACCAATAAATGGAATGCTGCCTAATATTGGGATCTTGCGACTTTCATAGGTATTCGTATCGCGTGTATATCCCCCAATCAAAAGACTTTTCCCTTGGGGCACGCGTGCAATAGTACTTATAAGCGTTCTACCAACCTGAGGCAGATCATCAACATTGGTCTTGTCAGAATTTATTTCATTGCCATCTTCAATATTCAAGAGTAATTCAATTTGATTTCGCGCAGCAAATCGTGGTAGCACGCTAATCATCGTACCATAGGTTACTTCATCCAATTCTGCAGTACGCTCGCCGACTAATTTAGTATAGAATGTACGGTTATTATCAAATATAGCAGGAATATTCTCCTGTGTTAAAACGACGGGACGAGCAACAACGGCGGCTCTTCTTTTTTGTGCAAGTGCCTGTATTGTTGCAATAAACTGTGTCCCATCAAGGGTACTAATTGAACCTGAATTATTAAATGATGCACTTAAGCTGGATCCAATTTTTATCGTGTCCGACCAGTCAGCACCTAGCTGTTCTAGATCAGTCTTATCAATATCTATTATCCATAAAGATAATTCAATGTGTCGCTTTGGAATATCAAGCGTAGCTACTAACTTCTCGATAAAATCAACCTGAGATACTGTTCCTTTAACAAGTAAACTGTTGGTATCAGGATATGCAATAATTTGTATATCGTCAGTCTCTGGCGCTCCTGCTGTCGATATTATTTTCTCTACTTGTAGGTCATCATCTTCTTCAGCACCAGGAAAAGGAGGCATACGTGATACGTTTTTTAGTTGTTGACGACTTGAAATTTCAGAAAGTACGTTCACCCCTGTGCTTTGCTTAATGTTATTATTTAACAACGTCGATAGTACTTTTGCCATGCCAGGAATAATTATCTTTTCGCCACGTAACTCATAAGTCCGGTCATTAACGAATGTGTTGACCAGATGAATTATTCCTACTTTATTTCGACCGATCTCAATGCCATCGCTGTTTTGCTCCATTAATTTCGCAGCATTAACGACCAGGTCAACATAAACCGGTGGCCCCGATACATAGAAAGTACCATTGCCGCCCCCTTTAATTTCATAACGAGAGTTATACAGACCCGATTTTTTTAAGAAATTATTAAACTCATTCGTCGATACCTTTCTCAGATTAATCAATGCATTACGCATCTCTGATGAGTCATAGATATAAATAGCTTTGCCATCATCATACCAAATAAGCCCCATCTGTGCCGACAGGCGTTCAATCAAGGCATAGGGTTCTGTTAAATCAAAATTCCCGCTGATCTGTTTCTTCATGGCAAGCTTACTAACTATTGTAGGCTTACCCGCATATGATGAAACCGTTTCAAAAAAACTACGTAGATTTTCTTTATTTGCTACGTATCCATTCGCTGCTGCGGCATATGCACCAGGAGTCAATAATCCATTAAAAATGCATAAGACTGAAATTAATATAATAGTAATGCGTAATTTTATTTTCATAACTTTTTACATAGTTCTCTCGGTGTTTTTCCTAACCGGCTTTTTACTTCGGCTGAAAAGTGTGATGAGGACGAGTAACCATATTTATGCGCAATAGTTGTCATATCACTGTTTCCTTCAATCATTTCCAACACGGCTCTGGCAACTCTCCAGCCACATAATTCCGTTTTAACTTTACCACCCAATGCATAACTACATAAACGGCGAAAATGTGAATACGATACGCCGTAAAGCTCACCAAGATCATAGAGTGAAGTCTGTATGAGCGATTGCGATAATAAATAACGAACCAGTTTATAGCATTCTGTTTTTCTTAGATGCTGAAACAGGATTTCATTAATATTATCGCTGCTCAGATAAGTGGCTAAAAACCAGGCTTCACTTGCAACTTTACTGAATAGCACAACTTCTGATGCAAAGGGCAAGGCATCAGCAAACAATTCATGATGTTCCCTTTCCACACTCCCCGTTGATTCATCTATAAAAGCT
>NZ_JAYQWM010000175.1:0-3157 GCF_036662595.1 Escherichia sp. Lx600-2
TGGGGTGCTGCAAATAACCAGCCAGGATGACTGGACATTCAATAATAATATGACTGGTAACGGTTATCTTAATGTTCATACTGGTGGACATAATTTTGCTTTCCAGAATTCAACGAATACACAGGAATTTACAGGTACGCTGGCATTGTCTGATACACTCTTTGACTTGAGTGACGACAATACCACTGCACTAACTTCAGCACTAGTGCTTGCTGGGGTCGGGAGTGTGATAACTGCAGGTACTGGAACTCAGGTTATTAACGGATTTTCATTTGACGGTGGAGCCGTAAATTTCGGTGCCGTAACTCAGGGAGCTCAGCAAACTGAATCCCAGATTCAGGTTACTGACAATCTGTATATCAATGGAAATGGTGCTGTACGGGTTTCAACACCCACAGATGTGAATGGTATTCCACAGGTTATTAATTCTTCACTTTCATTGCTGGAACAGGATGACAGTAATGCCACCATTAAACTTGTAGATGCAAGTTCCGCAGTTGTAAAGGGGAATGGTGGAAACCTTCAACTGCAGGATGCCTCCGGGCAAGTAATATCCTCAGGTAAGCAAAGGAATATAGTTCAACTGGGAAAAAATGTTGCTAAGGGGGTATACGATTATCGTCTGACATCAGGGCCCCATAATGATGGACTGTATATAGGTTATGCTCTGACTCAGCTTGATTTGCTAGCCTCTGGTGTTGATGCACTCGTGCTTGATGCTGCAGGTACAACTGGAAATGCAGCAGACATGAGTGCCCGTATCACAGGTGCCGGAGACCTGGCTTTCAACAGTCAGAAAGGAGAAACCGTTTCTCTGTCGAATCAGGATAATGATTACACAGGAGTTACAGCTATCCGCGGTGGTAATGTCCTCATGAACAGCAACAGTGTTCTGGGACAGACCAGCGAGATTCGTCTGGCTACTGATACCCGGCTGGACATGAACGGTCATAGCCAGACTGTTGGTAAGCTTAATGGTGCTGCAGGTTCTGTACTGAACATCAATGGCGGGAATTTGACCCTGACTGATGATGGCGTATCTGCCGGTACTCTGACTGGAGGTGGCTTCCTGAATATCAGCGGCGGCGTCCTCGATATTACAGGAGGCAACCACACTTTTGCTGTCAGCACCATAATAGCAAAAGATGCAACTGTCCGAATGAACGATGTTTCCGGACTGGGTACTGGTAACATCAGTAACGCTGGGACATTATCTCTTACTCATGCCTCAGGCTTGCTAAGTAATAATCTGAGTGGTTCTGGTACAGTATCTTTGATCAATAGTGATACCCAGATTTCAGGAAATAACAGTAACTACTCAGGGCTGTTTGTAGTAGATACCAGCTCTCAGTTGACTGCCACTGGAGCGCAGAATCTTGGGATTGCTTCCGTGAGTAACCGTGGAATCTTGCAGCTGAACAACACAACAGACTGGCAACTTATAAATAATGTTACTGGAACCGGTAATGTCCGTAAAACCGGTTCCGGTTCACTGACTGTCCGAAGCAATGCTGCCTGGAGCGGACAGACAGATATTGATGACGGCTCTCTGATTCTTGGGCAATCTGATGCACCTGTCATGCTCGCCAGTAGCCTGGTCAATATTGCAAAGAACGGTAAACTTACCGGATTTGGTGGCGTAGTAGGGAACGTAACCAATAGTGGAAGCCTTGACCTGCGATCGGCGGCTCCGGGAAATATTCTGACGATTGGAGGTAACTACACCGGTAATAATGGCACGCTGCTCATTAACACAGTGCTGGATGATAGCTCTTCTGCAACCGACAAACTGGTAATTAAAGGCGATGCGTCCGGTAAGACCCGAGTGGCTGTTACGAATGTTGGTGGTTCAGGCGCTAATACGCTGAATAGTATTGAAGTTATTCATGTTGATGGTAATGCAGCTAACGCTGAATTTATTCAGGCCGGACGTATAGCGGCCGGCGCTTATGACTACACTCTTGGACGTGGGCCGGGAAGCAACTATGGAAACTGGTATCTGAGCAGTAGTAAAAACACTCCAGAACCAAGGCCTGATCCTGAACCTACTCCGGAAGGGCATGATAACAACCTGCGCCCGGAAGCCAGCTCCTATACCGCGAATATAGCTGCGGCAAACACCATGTTTGTGACCCGCCTTCATGAACGTCTGGGGCAGACGCAATACGTCGATGCAATTACCGGAGAACCGAAAGCAACCAGTATGTGGATGCGCCATGAAGGAGGACATAACCGCTGGCGCGACGGTTCTGGTCAACTGAAAACTCAAAGTAATCGTTATGTGATTCAACTGGGTGGTGATATCGCACAATGGGATTGGGGTGGAACTAACCGCTGGCATCTGGGGGTTATGGCTGGTTACGGTAACAACCATAGCAGTACAGGTGCAGTACGCACCGGATACCATTCAAAAGGCAGCGTAAATGGTTACAGTACCGGGCTGTATGCTACCTGGTATGCTGATGATGAGACTCATAACGGAGCTTATCTGGATACCTGGGCTCAGTACGGCTGGTTCGATAACCATGTGAAAGGTGACGGACTGCCGGGTGAATCCTGGAAATCAAAAGGACTTACCGCCTCACTGGAAACAGGTTATGCCTGGAAAATCGGGGAATTCAGCAGCAACTATGGCAATCTGAACGAATGGTATGTTCAGCCTCAGGCCCAGCTTGTCTGGATGGGGGTTAAAGCTGATGAACTCTATGAAAGTAACGGTACTCTTATTGAAAGCACCGGAGACGGTAATGTCCATACCCGTCTGGGCGTGAAAACCTGGATTAAAAGGCTCAATAAAATGGATGATGGTAAATCACGTGAGTTCAGCCCATTTGTGGAGGTGAACTGGTTGCATAATACCCGTGATTTTGGGGTTCGTATGAACGGCGAACCGGTGTATCAGGATGGTACCCGTAATATCGGAGAGGTCAAAACTGGTGTGGAAGGTCAAATAAATCCCCATCTGAACCTGTGGGGGAATGTGAGAGTTCAAGTTGGTGATAAAGGGTATAACGACACCTCAGCCATGCTGGGTGTGAAGTATACATTCTGACTATGGTTTTCTGTAAATTCAAAATATACTTAGGGAAGGTGCGAACAAGTTCCTGATATGAGATCATCATATTCATCCGGAGCGCATCCCAGAGGGACATCATGA
>NZ_JAYQWM010000176.1:0-3037 GCF_036662595.1 Escherichia sp. Lx600-2
AATCAAAAACTAATAGTAATTTTGCTTGGAGTTTAGGATTGGGTTCACAGTATGCAATCAATGACAATCTATCATTAGATTTAAGCTACCGCTTCTTAGATGCAGGTAAATCTGAGGTGAGCTCTTACACTGACGGTGCCAAAGATAAATCAAAAGTGAAAGTCAGAAGCAATGACATTATGCTTGGTGTGGTTTACCGCTTCTAACGGTTTATTCTACCCATAAAAAAAGGGAAAATATATTTTCCCTTTTTTTGCATTTCACAAGTTCGATTATTTTTTAGAACCTGGGATGCTGAAACGTTGGTTAAAGCGATCAACACGACCACCAGTCGCAACATCACGCTGTTTACCAGTATAGAACGGGTGGCAATTACCACAAACGTCCAGGTTCAGCGAGTGACCAGCAGTTGAATTAATTTTCATAACATTACCGCAAGAACAAGTTGCAGTAACTTCTTCGTATTTAGGATGAATACCTTTTTTCATGGGAGAACCTCTATTAAGGCCGTGTCGCCATTCCAGCCCTAACGCCGGACACCACACGTCGTGTTGATTGAATTTAATATTATTGGCAAAAATAACTACCAAAGGCGGCGGATCATACAGAAATTCTGTTTATCACGCAATGAAAACCGAGTAAATTTTGTGTTACTCTAGTCCGCTCTTATTATTATCATCGCATAAAAAACAGACGGAAATCCAGCTATGATCGTCGTTCAGGTGGCATTACCTGTTCCTTTAAATCGCACATTTGATTATCGCCTCCCTGATAACATGGCGCTTCCCGTCATTGGGAGCCGTGTCATGGTGCCGTTTGGCAAGCGCCAAGCACTGGGGGTTGTGGTTAAACATAGCGATAAAAGTGAATTTGCTGAAGACAAGCTCAAAGCTATCGAACTGGTTCTTGACCAGCAAACTCTATTTCCTGACGATGTTTGGCAATTATTATTATGGTCTGCCCAATATTACCATTACCCAGTTGGTGAGGTTCTTTTCCACGCCCTACCGACATTACTGCGCCAAGGTAAAGCCGCAGAATTCACCCCTATTTGGCAATGGCAAGTTACTGAGTTAGGCCTTGCGGTTGACCTTAATGAGCTAAAACGTTCACCTAAGCAGCAGCAAGCACTCGCCCTTTTACGTCGCCGGTCTGTGTATCGCCATCAGGTCAATGAACTTGAAATCAGCGAAAGTGCCTTACAAGCCTTAAAAAAGAAAAGCTATATAGAACTACACCCTGTTCAGCCTACCGCGGAAAAATGGCAACCTAACTTTACAATATGTGGCGAAAGGCTACGCCTTAACAGCGAACAGGCCACCGCGGTCGGAGCGATCCGTGCACAAGATGACGAGTTCTCACCATGGCTGCTTGCTGGGATCACAGGTTCCGGTAAAACAGAGGTCTATTTAAGCGTATTAGAAAATGTGCTTTCCCAAGGTAAACAGGCTTTAGTTCTCGTTCCCGAAATTGGCTTAACCCCACAAACCATTAGCCGTTTTCGTGAGCGTTTCAATGCCCCTGTAGATGTTCTACATTCGGGGTTAAATGACAGTGAACGTTTAGCCGTTTGGCTACGAGCTAAACAAGGGCAAAATGCAATTATTATTGGCACTCGTTCTGCCCTATTTACCCCATTTGCCCACTTAGGCATCATCATTATCGATGAAGAGCATGATAGCTCTTATAAGCAACAGGATGGCTGGCGTTACCATGCTCGAGACCTCGCGGTCTTTCGCGCCAAAAAAAATAATATTCCGATTGTGATGGGGACCGCAACACCGTCACTGGAAACCCTTTTTAATGTTCAACAAAATAAGTATCGTCAATTAAACCTCACTATTCGGGCTGGGAATGCTCACCCTGCAGTACAACATCTAATTGACTTAAAAGGCCAACCCTTAAAATATGGCCTATCACACTTACTAATCCAACATATTAAAGAACATTTAGCGAAAAATAATCAGGTGATTTTATTTTTAAATCGTCGGGGCTATTCCCCGGCACTGATTTGCCATGAATGTGGCTGGATTGCCGAGTGCCAACGCTGTGATCATTACTACACCTTACATCAGAATTTTCACCAATTACGTTGTCATCACTGCGACAGCCAACGCCCGATCCCTCGGCAATGCCCACAATGTGGGTCAACCCACTTGGTGCCCGTAGGTATGGGAACAGAGCAACTTGAAGAGGGGATATCGGAGCTTTTCCCTGACACGCCAGTGACCCGTATTGACCGTGATACTACTAGTCGTAAAGGCGAACTTGAGCAACATTTAAACCAAGTTCACGAAGGTGGGGCAAGGGTCCTTATCGGCACGCAAATGTTAGCTAAGGGCCACCATTTTCCAGATGTTACCTTAGTCGCGCTATTAGACGTTGACGGCGCACTATTTTCGAGTGACTTTCGTGCGGCTGAGCGTTTTGCCCAATTATATGTACAAGTTTCAGGCCGTGCGGGTCGAGCTGGTAAGCAAGGGGACGTTTTTTTACAGACTCACCACCCAGAGCACCCTCTGCTACTCAATTTACTTGAAAACGGCTATGACGCTTTCACAAAAGAGGCAATGGAAGAGCGCCGTATCGCCATGTTACCACCTTACACTAACCATATTTTGATCCGCTCCGAAGACCACAATAACCAAGATTCACGCCTTTTTTTGCAAAATGTACGGCAATATATCGCAGAGCACCCGCAAAGTGACGCTAAACTGTGGATTTTAGGGCCATCGCCGTCGATTCAAGCCAAACGAGGTGGACGATTCCGCTGGCAATTATTGCTCCAACACCCTTCACGGTTATATTTGCAGCAATTTATGGCAAAACTACTGCCTGAAATCCTTCAGCAGCCAGAAAGCCGTAAAGTAAAATGGAATGTGGACGTCGACCCGACTGATTGCTAACCTCATTCCTTAAATTAATAATTTGAATACTCATGAACAAAGTATCTCTAGATATCTCTGTGTTTCAACAGCCGATTTTTAGGAATTTCCTCTCAAATTTTTTTTAAATTTGCGAAGCAGCTCTAAAAAAT
>NZ_JAYQWM010000177.1:0-3002 GCF_036662595.1 Escherichia sp. Lx600-2
ATCGGTGGAGCTGCATGACAAAGTCATCGGGCATTATCTGAACATAAAACACTATCAATAAGTTGGAGTCATTACCACCAATCTGTTATATTATATATAGCTGCGTGGAATCATAATATCATATATTTTGACTGGCATGTTTACCAAATTTAAGTTGCATCTCAATGGTTTCTTTAGCGTAAACAGAGTTTTTATACAAACTGACACTCTGGGTATCATAGTGTAGTTTTTACGATTGTAAATATCCTGTATGCAGGAACTCATCCTTTTGGATGATATCGCATACAATTAATTTACCATCAGTCTTAGAGCCAGTTCGTCCGGATAGGGATCGAAGTAATTCTGTGTAAGCAAGTAATCATTAGGATACTCACCCAGATAATGCTTCAGCAGAGTCAACGGCGCAAGAAGAGGTAATGTGCCAGAACGATAGTTAAGTATAACCTCGCTCAACTCTTTACGCTGGCGTGTACTTAAGTAGTTACTAAAATACCCCTGTATATGCATCAGCACATTCGTGTGATTTTTACGTGATGCAGGTTTTCTGAGAATCGCCATCAGCTTATCACGATACACCTCAAAGTATGATTCAAGATCCGCCCACTCGTGTATTGCAGCCACAAATGGTCCCATATCTTTATAGCCTGTCTGACTATGCGCCAACAACTGAAGCTTATAACGACTATGAAAAGCCAATAACTCTCTTCTTGATAATTTCTCCTTGTAAAGGTGATTGAGCTCATGCAAAGCAAAAACTCTTTCAACAAAATTCTCACGAAGCACTGGATCATGTAATCGCCCATCCTCTTCAACCGGTAGCCAGGAAAACTTTTCCATCAAAGTGCTCGTAAATAGTCCCACTCCATCTTTACGACCTCGATTACCATTTTCATCATAGACACGCACGCGCTCCATGCCACAGCTGGGAGATTTAGCACAAACCACAAACCCCGATACATCCTTTAATTTGTCCATATAAGAACGACTAAACTCTGTCATTCTCTCTGTCACATCCTCATTCTGGTCGTGGCTGAAACACATCCGTATATTTCCTTGCGTCGAGCGCACAAGACGTAGAGCAGGACGCGGAACTGGCAGCCCTATAGCCATTTCCGGACATACTGGTCTGAATGTTACCCATTCCACTAATTTGTCCATTAAAAAGTCAGCTCTTTTGTGACCACCATCAAAACGAACAGCAGAACCGGCCAAACAACCGCTGATTCCAATCACAGGTTTTTTTATCATATCCTCCCCCTTGACTAATTCATTAACACATAAACTGTGTAGTGCACGGAATAAATTGCCTTTCTGGCGTCATCACTGACAATTTTTCTGTTATGGACTATTCCTAATATAGTATGAAAGTTCTTTAAGTGATCGGTCGTAATCATCTATCTTTCATACTTACTCTCAACTATCAAAAGTACAGGATTTATTATGAAGTTATGGCCTGTGTTGACTGGCATTGCGCTCTCTTTCACTCTTATAGCATGTAAGGCCCCGACACCACCTAAAGGTGTGCAGCCGATTACAAATTTTGACGCCAACCGCTACCTCGGAAAATGGTATGAAATAGCTCGCCTCGAGAACCGGTTCGAACGTGGTCTGGAACAGGTCAGCGCTACTTATGGAAAACGGAACGACGGAGGGATTCGTGTACTTAACCGTGGATACGATCCAACGAAAAATAAATGGAGCGAGAGCGAAGGTAAAGCATACTTTACTGGAGATACTAAAACTGCAGCGTTGAAGGTTTCGTTTTTTGGCCCCTTCTATGGTGGCTATAATGTAATCAAACTGGATGATGAGTATAAGTATGCTCTTGTCAGTGGTCCGAACAGAGAATACCTATGGATTCTGGCAAGGACCTCAACTATTCCAGATAAAGTAAAAGCAGACTATGTGCGAACCGCTCAAAAGTTGGGATTCAATGTCAATGAATTATTATGGGTTAAACAATAAAATCCCTACCCGAAATGATACTTATTAGAAAAAAACCAGCCTTTGGGGAGGCTGGCTAAATCAGGAAACAAGCTGTTATATGATAATAACTACATTGCGATTCCAACATTTAAAATGTTAGACTAATGACAATCAGACAGCAACTTTTCCTTTAATTATTTCGAACAATCAGCATCCATCTCCAATCGGAGATCCAACACCATCAGCATACCCTCCACTACGCCCTCAGCTTTCTGGAGCATCCTGCCAACCCAACAATCAGATCGCCCATGCTTACGTGCAAGCGCCATAAAAGTCATGCCGCCGACATAATAGTCCACCAATAAATCATGCAAATCGCTGTTGTTCTTTTTCAGACGGGCCATGCACCCGCAAATGATCATCGCGTCATCGTCACAACATTGTGGGCGAGATTTTACTTTTGAAGGAATTAATCCCTTAAAACCGGCGGCAATGGACGACCAGGTCACATCTTCATGATTATTAGCCGCCCACGCTCCCCAACGCTCAAGAACCATCTGAATATCACGCATCAACTTACTCCACAAAAATCAGACCAGAACGCCAATTACAAGCAAAAATCAACAAAACAGTATTAGTTGATTGTTATCTCTGACTTCATACTCCTGCTCCTGTCAGGGTTTTGGCGTAATTCTTCAGTATTCGGTAATCGGTCAAAACAGAACCGGGAAAATGATATAAGTGCAGGCGCACCCAGCGGCGGCGAAGACGTTCTGCCATATAAGACTCAAACATCATTCATCTCCCAGTTCAGTGATGGTCAGCTCCAGCTTCCCACCTTTGGTAACGGGCATCTTCACAACACGGTAATCAACGACCTGAACATCATCCAGCCAGAAACCTGCTTTGGTAAGTGCGTCAAAAGCAGCTTTTTGCAGATTATCCAGGTCACGGCGACGGCGATCCGGCATGTGACACTCAATGCGGATTTTCACAGGAATAGCCAGGCCGATATCCAGCATTGCGTTTTTAATGATTCGGGCGACGTTATCGCGGTATGCCTGCCCCTCTGCGCT
>NZ_JAYQWM010000178.1:0-2882 GCF_036662595.1 Escherichia sp. Lx600-2
AGATCATAGTGCGATGGGGGAGTTAAAGAGAGTTTTTTGTGAGTTAGCCCGACAATTTAATGAAAGCAAAAAAATTACCTATCTTTTGCTTAGTATCGATGAATGAACATAAGCAAAAAATAGGTAAAAAATAAATAATAATGTGTCTTTTTAGCCCGTCTGACTACTGGCATTCCGCCGTTAAAGTTCTTACTGGCGAATCTGCAGTAACTGCAATCGTGTCTAATGCAGAATAGTTAATGGTACACTGACCCGATTGACCACCCCATTTAACGTTAATACGACCAGTATTTGGTAACCCACTCATGTAAAGTTGGCCATTTGAACCCACAATTCCGGTATTGATATCGTTTTCATCGTCTTCTGATACTAACGTCGCGATCGCCCCAAAAGGTGGGATTTTCCCCGTGGCTTTCAGATTAATAATCGCTTGATAACCAATTTTGGTTTTAAACCTACGCTTAATAACCGCCCCTTCCGTTGGATATACCATCATCGAGGTGTCTTTAAAGGTCGTATCATCCGGTAATGTGTTCACATTAACCGCAATTTGGTTAGCCGTGTTACTGGATAACTGAGGAATAATGGCATTCCCAAAGCGGTCAAATTGCGCGCCAGAGGATAATGACGCCCCTTTTGCCCCCTCTGCGGTGATAATCGCAATCGTATCCCCCACGTTTGGCGATAATGTGACCCCATCTGAATGCGCAACTACACCGCCACTTAGGGTACCGTTCATTGAGCGACTCATATCTGAATAGCTGTAACCGGCTGATAATGTTGCATTATTCGCGGAGTAAGTCCCATTCAGGCTTCCCCCGTAATTGTTATTATAACTGTCATAGTTCTGATAAAGACCATAACTAAAGCGGCTATTCATCGCGCTACCAGTTAACCCTACTTGATGACGAGTTTCACCGTGCTGATCTACACTGACCCCATAACGCGCGCTCATGGTTTGTGCCATTTCACTGTTCGTCAATAAGCTGAGCGGCACAGACACATCAAAGGAAACCACGCGGTTCTCAGGCCAAGTATTGTTATAGCTCTTCACGCGGTCAACCATATAACTGAGACTATAAGAAACCCCTTTATAGTTATTGTTATAAGACATCCCAACCGAGGTATTTGAGTTTTGGCCGCCCCAATAAGTATTTTTTGACGCTCTTAAAGAAAGGGAACCATAAGAGTCAAAAGATTGGTTAATTGAGGTTTGGAAACTATAACGTTGACGCGCTCCCGTCCAAGGCGCTAAGTCATCTTTAATCGCATAACCGGCATTATTGTAATCTGAGAACGAATAGAAGTTCTCAGAGGTATAACGTAATGCCGTTAAGTCAAATGAGGTCCCTGTTGACAACAAACTTTTTGAGTAACGGATACGATAGGATTGCCCTTTGAGGCTTTTCCCTGAAAATCGAGCATCCGAGTGGGTAATATCGGTAGATAACGCCCCTAATACACCCAACGATAAGCCGACCCCACCCACAAAGGAGTTATACCCATTAGAAACTAACACCCCACCATAGGTGGTAATGTTATGTGGTAGCCCGATGCTGAAGGAACCAAGCGTAAAGTTTTTCCGCTCAGAGTCCACGGCAATTCCGCCATTGTAACGACCCGCGGAAATTTCATAATTATAAGCGCCTTGGCGCTCCATCATTGGCAGCGAGGAATAAGCCTGAGTGAAAACAGTTTGTTTGCCATTTTCTTCTTCAACCGTGACTTCCATATCCCCGGCTAAGCCGCTGGCAGGGATGTCACGAATAATAAAACGCCCAGGCGCCACAAAAGTTTGGTAGACCACACTGCCGTTCTGGCGCACAGTGACAGTCGCATTGGTGTTCGCCACCCCTTCCACTATAGGTGCAAACCCTTGCATACTGCTAGGGTCAAGCTGAGGGTTTGATTTTAGCGTGGCGCCTTTCATAGGAATGGCGTCAAAAATATTCCCGCCTGTCGAGATTTCCCCGGCTTTTAGCGTTGATTTAATCGCATTAATGGTGCGATAGATATAAGTATTGGAAAAGTTGGAGTCACTTGTGCTGGAAGACCCACTGCTTTTACTGTAGTTATATAAATAACTCGTTCTTAGGCGCCATGGCCCCATGTTGATCCCTGCATTGATATTACTAAACAGAGAATCACTGGTTCCTGCTTTTTGGTGATATTTGCCCAGTTGGCGGTTATTACTGTAGTTAAAGACATAGTCCATCACTAACGCAGTAACACCATCATCGCGCAATTCAGGCGGTACATAGCCTGCAAAGTTTGGCACCATGGCAATTTGAGGGACGGATAAATTCACCGTCAGCGTTTGTACATCAAAGGTGATGGCAGCATCGGCAATGTAACTGGATAAGTTTTCAATCTTCGTGTCTTCACTCAAATCTCTTAACTTGGGCAGAGATGCCGTATTAACACCCAGTTTTTTCAGTTCGCCGACTGTAAAGACGGGGGCAACATGACCATCTTGCTGTTTTTCAAATGCGAGATTAAATTCCCCTGACGGGATCATGTTAACATTAACGACCACGTCATAGACGCCGGGCGTTAATGTATTGTTATCCGCAAAGTCATTTAAATCGAGTTGAGAAACGTCTATCCCACTGCCGTGCATTAATAGGCCGGGGTCAAAATACGATTCGGCATGCATAAAAGAGGGGGCCATTGCATAGCAACAAATAAAGACCTCTAATGCAATTAATTTTATTTTTATCCCTTTCACTGCATCACCTTTCGTTATTTATTCTTGTTATTTATGTTTCAATCGATGTTTATTCTATGGATTGAGGAGGTAATTCCATTAAATATTCATCGGTAAATCGCCATTCTATTTTTCCAGCTTGCGAGTGAACTTCATTTGTTTCGCTAAATAGTTT
>NZ_JAYQWM010000179.1:0-2878 GCF_036662595.1 Escherichia sp. Lx600-2
TAGCGACGGGCCGGGCGTGATTTATCCGGGTGTTGGGGGGATGGCCGCGCAGCGGCCAGCGCCCCTACAGGCACGATTGCGCCGTTGCTGGCAGAGGATGGCGAAGCCACCCCGAAGGGGCGGGGCCGCCGGAGGCGGGGCAAGTCCGGCGCAGGGCGTGGGGGCCAAGCGGAGCGCGGAGGGCAAAGCCCGGAGGCGTTAGGGATTGAAGCCCGAAGGGGCGAGACAGCTTGCCTGGCTCGATGCGCAGCACGAAAGCCCGGCCCGCAGGGAACGCCATAAGTGATTTTGGCTGTTAATTTTTATTCTGATATGGTTTAGCCATTTCTTTAACCTGCTTCGCCAGCTCTGGCGGCAACCAGACTTGCACAAATTCTAACTGCTCATCTTCCGGGATAACTTCGTTAAAAATCGCAGTAACGCGCCTGATTGCAGCATTGACCGTTTGCTTTGATCGGTCGAACTCTTTAGCCACATCGACTTGTTTGCGACCGTCAACCAGTACGGCGTATGCCATATCGATCGTTACCTGGCTGCATGTGCGTAATGCCGGTGCAATACGCTGCCATTCTTCAGGGGAAATGCGTTCTACTGCCATTTTTTACCTCATTACGGCCCGGTTACGGGCCGATTTATTAAGTTATTACAAATACTTACATCATTCAAAACGGTATATCAGCGTCGAACGGAGGCGATTCGTTTCCTGCCGCTGTGCCGGTGGTTTGTGGCTGGCCGCTGAACTGCTGGCCCCCTTGCGGCTGATTACCAGTCTGAGAAGCGTTTTGTGAGCGCCCGCCTAACATCTGCATAGTACCGCCGACGTTAACCACAACCTCTGTGGTGTACTTCTCAACGCCCGCTTGATCAGTCCATTTACGAGTTCTGAGCTGGCCTTCAATGTACACCTGCGAGCCTTTACGCAGATATTCAACGGCGACTTCGGCCAGCTTGCCGAATAATACTACGCGATGCCATTCAGTCTGCTCTTTCATCTCGCCGGTTTGCTTGTCACGCCAGCTTTCAGACGTGGCTAACGTAATATTGGCAACCGCGCCGCCGTTCGGCATATAACGCACTTCAGGATCTTGGCCTAAATTGCCGACCAGAATTACTTTGTTAACACCTCTTGAAGCCATGATAATCACCTTTTTCGGGTTGATAAAAGCCCCGCGATCAAGCGGGGCGTTTGCCATTAAGCGGCTTTGAGTTCATTCATGCGCTCGCTGAGAATCCATAAAGCGCGGTTTAAAGAAGTATCCTTATCCATTCCGGTAACGGCGCGGGTACGGGTTGATTTGCCCTGCTTAGTTCTGGCACTCAAACCGCCACGGATGATGTTTTCCTGTACGCGGTTAAACGTCGTCCACAAATCATCTTTGCGATCTTCGAAACGACGCGCCTCAAGGAGCTGGCTCGCGGCGATTGGTGCGGGGCCGTCTTTCTCGTCATAACGCAGTGCTAACGCCGCGTCAGCGAAAATACGCTTTTCCAGCGCATTCAGTGTGACAGACTTCATAGCATCCATATGGTTTTCAACGTTATCGAACTGATCCAGCACTTCAAAAGCGCCCTCAATAACACGCTCGGTAACGTTGCCTTTGTGCGGGATACGAATATCAGCAACGGTATCACCGCAGACTAAACCGTTATGGCAGACGAAACGGAATACACCGGCCAGCATTTGATAGCTGCTGCTGCCATCATGAGAGTTAAGCAGGATGATTTCCTTCGCTTCAGTGCCGTTAATTTGCCCGGCATGACGCAGACGGATCATGTGCTTGGTGTGTTCGCGTTTATCCAGGTTACGAACGCGAGTCTGGCAAACCATGAATGGATGAAAACCGTTATCACGCAGACCATTTAATACTTCGCTGGTCGCAATGTAGGCGTAACGGTCGGAGCGGCTTTCATGCGCTTCAGTGGCAAAGATAGACGGGGCATAACGCATGATCTGATCATCGTTAAGAGGGCGGTCAGAACGCAGAATATTTGCAGAACGAAAACGGCTAGATAACATAATCATACTCCTTCGCTATTTACCCGGAGCGGTTGCCGCCGCTGGTTCCGGGCCGGTCAGCACCATTGCTAACCGATGAATACAGTATAGGTTTTCCCCTCCCATAAGTCAACTAAAAGTATCATTTTATTTTACTTTTATTGTACTCTACGATGTGAAAAAAGCCCGGTTTCCGGGCTTTGTTGGTACTCAATATGTTACGTGGACAATCACCGGCTCTGTGTTCTCTGCCTGTACACCGGCAGAACCGGCCCAATACTCATAGAATGAGCGGCGTTTATTGAGAGCATCAATTGCGTCCTGTTCGGAGCGGAAAGAGGCCAGGCTTGAACGCCCGACCATGATACGCCAGCGGCGACGATGGAATTTAATTTCCAGGGTAGGGGTGAAATCTTTTACTGACATAGTAGCCTCTGTACCTTCGCAGTTTACCCGGAGCGGTTGCCGCCGCTGTGTCCGGGCCGGTCGGCACTATTGCCGACCGCGTATAGATTTAACGGCTCTTAATCTCGCCGTTTCGGATCATCGTTTTCAGTTCTTCATGCTGTAGCAATAAGCCATGTTGCAACGTGGAATAGATATTCCCGACAAGCCAGCCATCCACACCCATAAAATCCTGTGCATCTTTGAGAATTAATAGCGGCTCGCAATCTTCGCCTTTTTCATAAACCCAAATGGTATACACCTCCCGGTTTACGGTGCTATCCACATCGGTAATTTCCTCAATATCAAAATGTTTTTTCAGCAGCGTGGTTAATTTCATTTTTCACCCCTTCGCAGCTTTCCCGGAGCGGTTGCCGCCGCTGGTTCCGGGCCGGTCAGCACCATTGCTAACCGTAAATAAAGTATAGGCTTTCCCCC
>NZ_JAYQWM010000180.1:0-2822 GCF_036662595.1 Escherichia sp. Lx600-2
TGATAGAAACAGAAGCCACTGGAGCACCTCAAAAACACCATCATACACTAAATCAGTAAGTTGGCAGCATCACCCTATTTTTTGCTTTTCAAGATTTATCTCAGCGATCTGCTGCTGAATGACTGCAACTTTACGTAACGAGTAAAATATATCCTGGCGAAATACAACTTCGCCGAGTAACTCTTTCATATCTAACAGTGACTGCAGGTTTTTAAGTTGCATATCATACAGGCGTTCCTTTTCGGCTAACTTTTCTTTTTCTGCATTTAACTTTTGTAATGATGCTTCACATGCAGCCAGGCTCTGCGCTGTTCTTCTTATAAGTCGATTAACTTTACTTAACAATTCGTTCAAGCTCTTTTAGAGTTTCACTCATTGGCATTTTTTCATTAACTGACTGTTTCAACCAATTTGTGATTTTAGGCTGGGCATTCATAGCAAAATCATTTTCAGCATTTTGCCCAGCGCGATATTCCCCTAAGTCAATAAAAACCTGTAGATCTTCCAAAGTTGTGAGGATCTTCCTTACCCGTGCAGCATTATCTCTGTGTTTTTCATCAGTGACCTGACCAAATACTCGACTCATACTTTTTAGAACATCTATTGCCGGATAGTGACCTTGACCCGCGAGTTTGCGACTTAGATAGATATGGCCATCAAGGATTGAGCGAATTTCATCACCCAGTGGGTCTGATTCATCTTCCCCTTCCAGTAACACGGTATAAAACGCGGTGATACTTCCTTTTAGTGTTGGTCCCGGCCTCTCCAGTAAGCGAGGCAAACTGTCAAAAACAGAAGCAGGATAACCACGTCTGGCAGGTGGTTCACCCGCTGCCAGTTTCATATCACGTAGTGCTCGTGCATACCGCGTCATTGAGTCGATAAAAAGTACAACTCTCTTTCCTCGATCTCTAAAATACTCTGCCACGGTTGTCGCCATCAGGGCGGCATTACACCGATCTACTGACGAAAAATCAGAGGTGGCATAAACCAATACGCATTTTGCCGCATTTACTGATTGTTTCAGCGATTCCGCGCATTCCGTAACTTCCCTACCACGTTCGCCAATCAAGCCAATAACAAACACATCAGCTTCAGTATTGTTTACGAGCATATGCATTAAAACCGTTTTGCCACAGCCAGCCGATGCGAAAATCCCAACACGTTGACCAATGCCACATGTCAGTACGCCATCAATGACTCTTATGCGTGTCTCTAGTGGTGTATTAATAACTCGACGTTCCTGATACGACGGTGGCAGTTCATCAATAAGGCGTAAATTTCCTCTATCGCCTGGAGTATCCGGGACAAACCTTTCCATAATTTGACCAGAGGCATTCAAAACCGAACCAAGAAAGGCATCACTGATCTGTATGGTTAACTGCTCTCCCGTTGGTTTCAAAACTGCAGTACGTGTAAGCCCCACTGAGCTGCCTATAAGGTTTAATAATGTCTTTCCATTGCGAAAGCCAACGACCTGAGCCCTGGCTATACGTTCATTTGCTTGCCAGCTCGCATAAATTTCGCATACTTCACCCACTGAAACGTCGTCAAGTTCTGCTTCAATCAGAGAGCCGTTTATGCTATGTAAGTAGCTGTATTTATTTAATAATTTTAATTTTTTCATACCGGCATGCTCCATATCGCAAGACATTATCCTAAATAGTTTTCAGAATATTAACGGGAACATTTTCCGTTAGTTCCCCATACGAAAGTACTTCGAGGTCTCGGTAACTAGATTCAATAAGTTTTTTGATAAAACGACGAATATCCACAGATCCCAGTAAAATAATGTCTTTAATAGGAATATTGATTCCAGAAAGTGCCAGTTTAAAATTATCCAGAATCATCTCAGCTTCGGATGCATCGAGATTAAGAAAAGTACCGCCAGCGGTAGGCCTGACACCATCTCTGATTCTGTCCTCTATTTCAGGCGAAATCACAATTGCTTTAATTTCTCCAGAATATGAAAACTTATGACAAATGTAGCGACCTAATGCACCTCGTACATGCTCGACGAGTGTGATTATATCTTTCTCTCGTGGGCTCCATAATGCTAAGGCCTCCATAACTAACCGCATATTGCGCACTGAAATTCGCTCCTGGATCAGACGCTGAATTACCTCTGAAATGCGCTGCACGGTTATATATCTTAATATTTCTTTTAATAGATCAGGATACTTCATCTCTAATTGATCAAGAATATATTTTGTTTCTTGTATACCAAAGTACTCATTAATATTATGAGCCAGACATACAGATAAATGATTATACATTTCATCCATGGCCGTGCGAGTATAACAGCCAATTTTTGTTAATTTTTGAGCATCACTTTTCGTAACCCAATAATATTGTTCACCATTACTATTTACAATGACAGGTTTCTTGATCAAAGTCGAAACCACTTCATCTGAATATTCAACCAACAAGACAAGATCATGATAAATTTTAAATTGCGAAGCTCTGACTTCATTTAGCATTAATATGACATCTTCATCATTAAGACCTTCCCCCTCACGAATGACAATACCGGGAATGCGGATACCATACTCAATAAAAAACTGACTACGAATCCTATCAGCAAGATTGATTTCAGTGTATTTTTTAGCCTGTACACTATTCATAATCAAGACCAAGGGTACCGTTTCGGTAATAACCTGATCAAGTTTATTAATGATACCTAATGAGATGTCATCATCTTGATTATAGGGTTCCAACCCAACGGTAATATCTCCCTCAACAACCGTTTCTTCAGTCCCTTTCTTTTTGAATTTAAAGTAAAAGTAAATTCCTAAGATCACTGCCAAACATAAAAACACAAG
>NZ_JAYQWM010000181.1:0-2797 GCF_036662595.1 Escherichia sp. Lx600-2
CCAGGCGCAGGATGTCGTCCCAGTGGGCACGCACGTGCTTGATGTTCAGGGTGCCGCCGATCAGCGGGCGCAACGTCGGGTAGGCTTGCACGCCCTGCGGCACGTACAGCTTGGTTTCGCCGAGGTCGCGGATGCGCGGCGCGAAGCGGAAGCCTAGCAGGTGCATCAGGGCAAAGACGTGATCGGTGAAGCCGGCCGTGTCGGTGTAGTGCTCCTCGATCCGCAGGTCGGACTCGTGGTACAGCAGGCCGTCGAGCACATAGGTGGAATCGCGGACGCCGACATTCACCACGCGGGTGCTGAACGGCGCGTACTGGTCGGAGATATGGGTATAGAACAGCCGTCCCGGCTCGCTACCGTACTTCGGGTTGACGTGCCCGGTGCTCTCGCCCCGGCCACCCGCGCGGAAGCGCTGGCCATCGGAGGATGAGGTCGTGCCGTCGCCCCAGTGGGCGGCAAAGGCGTGGCGATACTGGTGGTTGACCAGCTCGGCCAAGGCCGCCGAATAGGTTTCGTCGCGGATGTGCCAGGCTTGCAGCCAGGACAGCTTGGCGTAGGTCAGGCCGGGGCTCGACTCGGCCATCTTGGTCAGCCCGAGGTTGATCGCATCACCGAGGATTGCGGACAGCAGCAACGTCCTGTCTTTGGCCTCGGCCCCGTCCTTCAAGTGGGTGAAGTGGCGGCTGAAGCCCGTCCAGTCGTCCACGTCCATCAGCAGTTCGGTGATCTTGATGCGCGGCAGTAACTGGCTGGTTTGGTCGATCAGCGCCTGCGCCCGATCCGGCACCGCCGCATCCAGCGGGGTGATTTTCAGCCCTGACTCGGTGAGGATGGCATCGGGCAGCTCGTTGTCCTTGGCCAGGCGGGTGACGGTGGCCAACTGCTCGTCCAGCAGCTGCAAACGCTCTTCCAGGTACTGGTCGCTGTTCGGGTTGATCGCCAGGGGCAGGGCCTGCTCGCGCTTGAGTGCGGCGAACTTCTCGGCCGGCAGCAGGTAGTCGTCGAAGTCGCGGAACTGCCGCGAGCCCTTGACCCAGATGTCGCCGGAGCGCAGGGCGTTCTTCAGCTCGGACAGGGCGCAGATTTCGTAGAATTTCCGGTCGAGGCCTTCCGGGGTGATCACCAGCGGCTTCCAGCGCGGCTTGATGAAGGCCGTGGGTGCATCGGCCGGCACCTTGCGCAGGTTGTCGGCGTTCATCTCACGCAGGGTCTGCACGGCTGCCAGCACGCCTTGCGCGGCCGGCCCGTGCTGTTCCCCAACTTTTCGCTCGGCGAAGAGTATGAACATGCGCCGCCGGCGACGAATCGCCAAATCTCACCGTATCTCCCGAGCGGACGATTTCGCACCGGTCTGCCCGTCGAAGGGCTTGCGATCGAACGGGGCGACCTTTTCTATGCATGTCCGCGAGCCAGCGTCTTTTATGGCACGGCGCTCGACGCCGACCTTCGGACGCGCGGCGTAAGCACGCTTGTCATGGCCGGGATAAGCACCACCGGCGTTGTTCTTTCAAGCGTCGCCTGGGCTAGTGATGCGGACTACGACGTGCGTTTGGTCCAGGACTGCTGCTACGACCCGGATCGGGATGCCCACGAAGCTCTGTTGCGTTCCGGGTTCGGCGGACGTGTACAGGTCGTGTAATTTTCGGGCCTCGCATGATCGCGGCCATAGCCGCAGGTGGATTGGTGCGAGGCAGGGCCAGTCCAAGTCAGGGTGCGGTCATCGCGGCGCCTGCAACTCTCAAAAACCCATCGCCGTAGCGGAGGTCTTGTAATCGCATGTCATTACGCACGCCCGATTTATTGTTCACAGCGATAGCACCTGCCATTTGGGGCAGCACCTACATTGTCACCACCCAATACCTGCCGAACTTCTCACCGATGACGGTCGCGATGCTGCGGGCGTTGCCGGCGGGTTTATTGCTCGTGATGATCGTCCGACAGATTCCAACGGGAATCTGGTGGATGCGCATCTTCATCCTCGGCGCACTTAATATTTCGCTATTCTGGAGCTTGTTGTTTATTTCGGTCTACCGCCTGCCGGGCGGGGTCGCGGCGACGGTAGGCGCTGTGCAGCCGCTGATGGTCGTGTTCATCTCTGCCGCTCTGCTAGGTAGCCCGATACGATTGATGGCGGTCCTGGGGGCTATTTGCGGAACTGCGGGCGTGGCGCTGTTGGTGTTGACACCAAACGCAGCGCTAGATCCTGTCGGCGTCGCAGCGGGCCTGGCGGGGGCGGTTTCCATGGCGTTCGGAACCGTGCTGACCCGCAAGTGGCAACCTCCCGTGCCTCTGCTCACCTTTACCGCCTGGCAACTGGCGGCCGGAGGACTTCTGCTCGTTCCAGTAGCTTTAGTGTTTGATCCGCCAATCCCGATGCCTACAGGAACCAATGTTCTCGGCCTGGCGTGGCTCGGCCTGATCGGAGCGGGTTTAACCTACTTCCTTTGGTTCCGGGGGATCTCGCGACTCGAACCTACAGTTGTTTCCTTACTGGGCTTTCTCAGCCCGGGGACCGCCGTGTTGCTAGGATGGTTGTTCTTGGATCAGACGCTGAGTGCGCTTCAAATCATCGGCGTCCTGCTCGTGATCGGGAGTATCTGGCTGGGCCAACGTTCCAACCGCACTCCTAGGGCGCGTATAGCTTGCCGGAAGTCGCCTTGACCCGCATGGCATAGGCCTATCGTTTCCACGATCAGCGATCGGCTCGTTGCCCTGCGCCGCTCCAAAGCCCGCGACGCAGCGCCGGCAGGCAGAGCAAGTAGAGGGCAGCGCCTGCAATCCATGCCCACCCGTTCCA
>NZ_JAYQWM010000182.1:0-2765 GCF_036662595.1 Escherichia sp. Lx600-2
CTTGTGAATTAGCAAATGAGGCAAACATCCCGATAATGGAGCGTGGAATGTTTATAGTCTGTTGGGACCATAAGCTGAATAAGTACAGAAATGAAGAACAGACTAAAATATGGAACATAACTACAAAAAATTAAAGTTCCCGTCTTTTATCATTCAGTTACCAACCTGAATATCTGAAACAATGCCAGACATCGGTTACAAACTGGCATTGTTTTTATCATTCAATTTATAAACTACAATATTACGTATTATTTTTACATTTATGTCATTGCAAATATCAGACAAACAAGCATTATAACTCAATAAGTATATTTTTCGTGATTACAGACGACATCTGCAAATCTGTGAGATGTGATTTCATCGCTGGTTTTCCATAATCTGAGACATCACATAATCCGCCCATGCCTGCATCATCGGTATACGCTGATCCAGCAGATCAGTCCGGTGATATGCCGCCTCAACCTTATTTTTCAGCGTATGGGCAAGCGCCCTTTCCGCCAAATCCCGCGAATATCCCTGTTCGCTACACCAGTCCCTGAATGTTGAACGAAAACCATGTGCTGTAGCCACTCGTCCGGGTATATCACTGATGGCCTTCTTTTTACGCAGAAAACTCGTCAACACCATATCTGAAAGGATCTGCTGCTTTCTGGGAGAAGGAAACACCAGTTCGTCATGCAGACCACGTATATTTTCCAGAACGTGAATGGCCTGTCGGGATAAAGGAACACGATGCTGTATCCTGGCTTTCATTCTTTCTGCGGGTATCGTCCATATCCGCTTATGAAAATCAATTTCAGCCCAGCGCATTCCCCTTGCTTCGCCCGAGCGGGTTGCTGTCAGTATCACCATTAATAACAGTGCCCGGGTAACATTATAAGGTTCATCTGTATACACACTGGTCGCCACAAAAAGCGGTAACTGCCTCCAGGGCATTGCCGGCTGGTGTTCATCACGTCCTCTTGATTGCTGTGGAAGCAAATGATCAACCACATCAACAGGATTCGCCACACAAAAACCATGCGCCCAGCCCCACTGCATAACAACATGAATGCGCTGTTTAACCCGGCTTGCCGTTTCTGATAAGGTCAACCAGACTGGACGCAGTGTCTCTGCCACGTCCGCAGCCGTAATCGTATCCAGCGTTTTTGCTCCCAGTTGAGGAAACACGTAATTTTCAAGCGTCGACAACCACTGCCTGACATGCTTTGGGTTTTCCCATCCCGGTGACAATTCTGCATGTACACGCCGGGCTGCATCGGCAAATGTTGGGATAACAACTTTTTCAGCTTCAGCCTTTTTAATCTCCAGAGGATCATCACCTGCAGCAAGTTGCTCTCGCATTATCCGGGCAGTACGTGCAGCTTCAGCAATACTGACCTCAGGATAAGTTCCCAATCCAGCATTACGCCTTTTTTGTGTCACCGGACTTACATAACGAAAAACCCATTTACCCCTCCCCTTTACTGAAGAAGGATGAAGAGTCAGTCCTGTAATTCCCCCATGGGGCAATGGTTTGTCATCAGGTTTGATATGCCTTGCTTTAGTATCCGTCAATACTGCCATACGCTAATTCCTGTTACTCTGGTATGCCATTCAGTATGCCATTAGTCTCTCACTTCACTAAGAATACATTAGATAACATCGGACAGCAAAAATTGTAATGCATTGTTTATAATGAGGTTATATAACACTCCCGGATTAAGTCAGATTTATTTCAGGCGGTCCCCCTCACCGCCATATTTAAAGAGGAGCTCGTACGAAAGTACGGGCTTTTTTTCGTATGTTGCACATGCCGGGGGGATGAGAAGCCCCGACCGGGGTTCGACAACTGGCGACTGCCAGTTGGACAGACCGTGAACGCAGTAAGCGGGCTGCCCGCAGGGCGAGCGAAGCGAGTCAATCCCCCCCTCACCGCCATATTTAAAGAAGAGCTCGTACGAAAGTACGGGCTTTTTTTTCGTATGTTGCACATGCCGGGGGGATGAGAAGCCCCGACCAGCGGTTCGACAACTGGCGACAGAATTAATCATCATCCTTCCAGTTCATAAGATTTTCTGCCTCCGTCATAACAACCTTGTTACGTCCTGACTCTTTCACGTTATAAAGCGCTTTATCAGCCAACCGATAAATCTCATTCGGTTTTAACGTATTTCCATGCATCACCACGGCACCAATGCTAATCGTTACTTTTTGTGGGATGGCATATTCAGGATTATCTCCCGTCAAACGCTCAACATTTGCCCGAATCCTTTCAGCTAAGGCTTCCGCATTTTCATAATCGATCTCCGTCAACATAACACCAAACTCTTCTCCGCCAACGCGTGCTAAAAGATCGTTTGGCCGTATACTTTTCCCAATGATTTTCACCACTGTTTTAATCACTTGATCGCCAACCGGATGCCCCCAGGTGTCATTGACTTTTTTGAAGTGGTCAATATCCATAATCATGACGCAGTACGGTTTTTTTTTGGCTAATGCTGATTGATTTTTCAGTTCATTGAAAAAATAATTTCTGTTAAAAATATTGGTTAATGGATCGCGATGTGCAATATCCTTTGTCACGCGCAACGCACTGAATACATGACACATGAATATCGCCATAACTGTTAACTTGCTGAACAACTCAATAGTTCGACTAATATACCAAATGGATACACTATACCTCCCTATAAATAAAAGAGAGACATTATATAGCACAGCACAAAAAGCAATCACCGATACCCCATTCCAGATATCACTACGCAAACGATTGAAATATAAAT
>NZ_JAYQWM010000183.1:0-2761 GCF_036662595.1 Escherichia sp. Lx600-2
CTCTGTCTGGTTAAACGCAGACTCTTTACGCTCCATCTGTGCATCATATACGCGAAGCCCCAATTCAAGAAGCATTGAAGCAGTTCCTGAAAGGCTTATATCTTTATCTCTTGCTCCCTCCTGACGACGCTTTTCAACAATCATGTTAATTTTTTCATGAACCTCATTACTGATATACAGATTTACTCTGGCCATAAGACAGTACCTTTTATATTCTGAAACAAGTGTTTTATTTCATTTACTAATAGTTTGGTCTGAAAAAAGAAGAGCACCCCTAGCAGCGCCCCTAGGGGCATACTATAAAAAAACGCACGGCGCTGCTAGGGGCGGCCCTAATATATCCAAATGTTTTTCATAAAATTTGTCAGTACTGACCCTAACAAGGGTCGCCATAGGGTCGCCATAGGGTCGTCAACGCCCCTATTTAATAATGTAAAATAAATTAAAATACATTATTTAAAACATAAGCTAATGATTCAAAAAGCAAATCAGCAAAAACTTGTTTTTGCGTGGGGTGTGGTGCTTTTGGTGGTGAGAACCACCAACCTGTTGAGCCTTTTTGTGGAGTGGGTTAAATTATTTACGGATAAAGTCACCAGAGGTGGGAAAATGAAAAAATGGATGTTAGCCATCTGCCTGATGTTTATAAATGAGATCTGTCTGGCCACTGATTGCTTTGATCTTGCAGGCAGGGATTACAAAATAGATCCTGATTTACTGAGAGCAATATCATGGAAAGAATCCCGTTACCGGGTTAATGCCATCGGTATTAATCCGGTAACGGGATATGGCAGCGGACTGATGCAGGTAGATTCCCAGCATTTTAACGAACTGGCCCGCTATGGAATTAAGCCGGAACATCTGACAACAGATCCCTGCATGAACATTTATACCGGTGCTTATTATCTGGCAATAGCCTTTAAAAAATGGGGCGTCTCCTGGGAGGCCGTTGGTGCATACAATGCCGGATTCAGGAAAACCGAACGCCAGAACCAGAGACGTCTTGCCTACGCATCAGATGTTTACCGGATTTATACCGGGATAAAAAGCAGTAAAGGTATCCGGCTTCCGGCCACGAAGAAATCACTTCCGGAAATTAACAGCGAGCAGAACAATTAATCTTACAGACATTGTCAGATACCGGTTATGCCGCAAAAGCGGCATGGAAGGCCACACACAAAAATATCATATGAGTGACAATACTGACTGGCCGAAGCCCCGCGAAGCGGGAACCCATCTTATATATACCCGGTAACTGCGCAGCCTCCTGCCAGACCATTTTTCGCGGGCACAATATTTACAGACAACCGGAAAGCCGGTTGATGAAATCGAGGTATATCAGACGACACAGCAATGCCGAAAAATGATAATATAAGTAAAGCCCCGAAAATTTTTTCGGGGCTTTACTTATATTATCATGACTTCCACTTTCTGAACTGTTCGGCAATCACCCATAACGCCTTGTTGATTCTTATATCACCATCAATACCTGTAATGGCTCTTGTCATGGTATTTTTCCCGGAGGCACTTCGCCCCGATAATCCACCTTTTATCATATTCTCCTGAACCCGCTGCCAGGTCGTCCAGAGATCGTTCTGTTTATCCTCCCGACGACGGGGAGTAATTATCTGTTCAGGCGTCACTGGCGTTTTATTTTCATCTTCATACCTGACCATCAGTGCAGCTCTGCCAAATAAATGTTGCTCGTCACTGTTAAGATGAATTTCTTTCATCGCCTCCATATTATCAGTGACCTTATCAAAGACACCGAGTACTTCATACGCTCCCTCGATAACCTGCCCGACAATATCACCTTTATGTGGAACGCGGATTTCGCCAAAATTATTTCCGCACACCAGGCCATTTGTGCAGACAAAACGAAAAATTCCGGGGATCATCTGATAACTGGATGAACCATCATGTGAATTAAGCAGGATAATTTCAGGAACTTCCTGCCCGTTAATATGCCCTTCCCTGCGAAGACGTAACATATGTTTACTGTATTCGCGACGTCCCAAATCACGAACCCGACTCTGACAGGCAAAGAATGGCTGGAAACCTTCATCACGTAACTTATTGATGATATTGATTGTTGGAATATACGTATAACGTTCACTCCGGGACTTATGTTTATCACCGGAAAATACCGAAGGCACGAACTGCATTAATTCATCATCCGTTAAAGGACGTTCACGGCGGATGGAATTATACCGACCAAAACGGGAAGTTAATCGCATAACAGCTACTCCTTTATGAAAGAATAAATTTAATAAAAAATTTTTCCGCTTAATATAATCCCCCCCGATCTCCATTAACAAGATTGCAACAATCAGGAGGGGTATTCATCACATCCGGTCAGCAGATCGCCCGGATATCGAGGCCGGCACGCTTAATCTGACGCAGGAACTGTTTGAAGTGATCGGCTTCCGCAATGTTGATATGGCGGAACTGCTTATCCACACCCTGACTGAGCGCGTAGCTATAACTGAAGGCCATCTTTTCCGGGTGGCTTTTGCGATATTTTTTCAGCTCAGTCAGGCTGCTGAATTCCAGGACGTCCCACTCTTCCCCGGTGTTTTTTTTCTTCCCGGCAACAAGAAGCGTGTACGACGCGGTGTTAACGTGGATATTTCGGGTACTCATCCTGCTTTCTCCTCTCTCTGGTTTTCAGCCCCCATCATCTGTTGAGTTTCGGGAGCCGCGGTTTTGACGTTTTGCGGGGACCTGCCTTTTGTTCCCTCCGGTATTCACCATCACCTTT
>NZ_JAYQWM010000184.1:0-2760 GCF_036662595.1 Escherichia sp. Lx600-2
GGGGGGCTTTGCCCCCAAAACGAAACACGTTCACTGGGGTTCACTTGCCATCGCTGGGGCGTGTCATTTCGTTTCGGCTCCCCCTGTTTTTCCCTTTCTTCGCTGGACGCTCATCAGGATAAAAACAAAAAGCCTACCGCCCTCGTTTTACTCGGTTGGTCAAATCGCTTCTTGCCACAAAACAAGTTTGTGACTTTCAGCGATTTCGCATCGTTTTACTTGTCAGTTTGCACGATGTTAAAAACGCACTCAGAAGCCCGCAAAACCGTTCTAAACTTTCAGCGTAGATTTGGGTGTTTTATAGGGTGATCGTGTCTTAAAATCGTTTCGAGGGGCTTTAATGGGGATGAACGGGAGGTTTTTGCTAACTAACTCGCCCGTTTAACATAAAAGGGATTGTATGAATCAATTTTAGCTAGAGTTTAAGGTTGTTCAAATTAATGTACAATGATTGCACTGTATAAATAACCAGGTGTAGCATGTATGGAAAAGCACTTTATCAATGAAAAGTTTTCACGAGATCAATTTACGGGGAATAGAGTTAAAAATATTGCCTTTTCAAATTGTGATTTTTCAGGGGTTGATTTAACTGATACTGAATTTGTTGATTGTAGTTTTTACGACAGGAATAGCTTGGAAGGGTGTGATTTTAATAGAGCCAAACTAAAAAACGCTAGCTTTAAAAGCTGCGATTTATCAATGAGTAATTTTAAAAACATTAGCGCCTTAGGTCTTGAAATTAGTGAGTGTTTAGCTCAAGGAGCTGATTTTCGAGGGGCTAATTTTATGAATATGATAACTACAAGGTCATGGTTTTGTAGTGCTTATATAACCAAGACAAATCTTAGTTACGCTAATTTTTCTAGAGTCATATTAGAAAAGTGCGAACTGTGGGAAAATCGCTGGAATGGCACTGTGATAACTGGCGCCGTGTTTCGTGGCTCCGATCTTTCTTGTGGGGAGTTTTCATCGTTTGATTGGTCTTTGGCTGATTTTACTGGTTGTGATTTAACGGGTGGGGCGCTTGGCGAGCTTGATGCAAGGCGAATTAATTTAGATGGAGTGAAGTTGGATGGAGAGCAGGCGCTTCAGCTTGTTGAGAGTTTAGGTGTTATTGTTCACCGATAAAATCTAGGTAAAAAACGCCTAATGCCCCAATGTGGTACTAATCAAAACGGAGCGAAGCGACATCTTCATCTTGTCTTTGCTTTTCTCCATGATCAGTTATTGGGTCATGGTCTCTTAGCTCGTTAATCTGGCTAAGTTTGGTTAGGTTGGGCTTCTTTCGACACTTCGCAATCCAAGAAATCCCTAGTCCGTTGATTGGTGCTCTTATCAGGTACGCACTGTAATCTTTCGATACCGCAGCGTGATTCGGAGGTAGAGCCGGAATTTCGTTTTCCGGTACGTTTTACTACCACAATTTGCCTGTTTATCCTTTCGGAGACCGGGCTAAGTCCGAGTCAATCAAGTGGTGCATTTGGGTTAATGTCGTTGGCTGGTATTTAATGAGAACGTGACAAGCGCCTCTCACGTTGCTAAGATTGGATTGCGACGTCTAATCTGAGCAACGAATGCACAAGATTTAGAGTACCAGAGCCCTGTGATGCTGTCACGGGGCTTTGTTACATCTGGAGCTTGGTAAACCTCATAAATTCAATTCGCAACGCTCGCCGCAAGGCGTGAACTTGTTTCACGTCGAGGAAGCGGAATTTCTCGAAAGCCTTATACTGTCTCCGTTCACACATGATCGGAGGGTGTCTCTATGTCTCAATTATTTCGTTTGGCATCGCCAGAAGATTACGAATACATCGAAGAATTAAATTTATGGGAATTGTCATTTGATAAGCGACCGGTTCAAGGGGTTCGTTGTGAAGATCCGGTGATCGGGGCAGAAAAATATAATCAAGGGCGTGAAAAATTTAAGGCGTTAGCGTCACGGCATAAAAAACACTGGAAACCGAACGGATTGACCTTTTCGGAGTTGATCCGCTGGGCAATAGAATGCGGAACTCCAGAACAATGTCAGCTTGTTTTAGCGTTATACCATTGCACAAACGATGATGATTATCAGGCGATGGGAATTCAGTTAAGCCGAAGTATTGATAATGCAAATGTCAGTCCGATCATCTTTTTCACAGGTAAAAATCAACGGTTATTAGGTGATATTTCGATGCTAAAACAGCTCGAAGAAAAGGTGCGCTGACGTTAGGTTTACCTATTATTTTATGTATTATCCTATCTATTATTCTATCTCTTATTTTATCTATTTCGTCTGTAATAGGTAGAATAATACATAGAATAAGATACAGAATAATAGATAGACACAAGATGACGTTGTGTTATTTCTTACCCATTAATCCACCTGTTATTCTACCTATTACTTTACCCGTTATTGCACCCAATTTAGGTATAACGGGCAGAATAACGGGTGAAATAATGGGTAGAATCATAGTTTTACTAACTTGCACCCCATGATACTTTCAGTATCAATGCCACTCATTTTCTGGACGAAAATGAATGACATAAGGCTCCGCCCTCTGGCTATTTTCTTCGGCTGGACGCCTGCGAAAAAAACCATTCACCCAAGCCCGTCAAACTCACTGCGTTCGTCTGACCACCCCCTTTTTTCGCCCCTGTATTTGGTCGCTCAAAAATGTGGTGGTCAGACGCTTCGCTTGACGGGGGGCTTTGCCCCCAAAACGAAACACGTTCACTGGGGTTCACTTGCCATCGCTGGGGCGTGTCATTTCGTTTCGG
>NZ_JAYQWM010000185.1:0-2735 GCF_036662595.1 Escherichia sp. Lx600-2
AAATTAAGTTAGACAAATCATCTTTTGTGACGTAACTCAAAAATACTTCCATTGGTGTCCGATAGTGTAATGATTTTCTAGGAATATGATTTCGTTTCGATGCCACCGATTGGATAAAGGTTTCAGATACACCATTAAAATCCATAGCTTTATACAAACCATCTTTACGTAATAAGCCATTTGAATGTTCATTCAATCCTCGTTGAGAAGGTGTTCCTGGATCCGCAAAATAAATTGAAATATCGTTGGTATTACTAATCTTTTTCCAATTTGAGAATTCTTTTCCACAATCAAATGTGATGGATTTAAATAAGTTTTTTGGGACACAACGAAACCATTGATTCAGCCTATTTTCAATGTCTTTAGCCTGTCTGCCTTCGGGTTTCAAGGTAATGATGACTTTAGATAGCCGTTCAACTAATGTGATGACCGCGCTTTTATGTTTTCCACCCACGATAGTGTCACCTTCCAGGTGACCAAATTCATGATCAAACTGGGTATAGTCTGTCTTTCTGTCTCGGATTGACCGGCGAAACCCTTGTTTTCCTCTTTTTTCTTTATGACCGTTTGGTTTTCTTTTTCCCTTCATTGGTAAATCGTGAGTGTCAAAGGTTTTATCTTTAAACATTCGATACAGTGTGCGTACCGAACAAGCAATAGGAAACTCTGCTCGACCAATAAGGACATCAGGAGCCCACCCTTGAACAACCTTTTTTTGAATGTATTCCTGTTGCTCATCAGGTAAAACAATCGGATGTCTTCCGCAGTTACGTTTGTTTTTCTTATATTGTTTATAGTAGCTCATTGCGCTTCCACCAGATTTAAGAAAACGATAGACCTTATAAATAGTTTGTCGAGAACGTTGTAACAGATTGGCTACTTTTGAAACAGGTTGTGATTGATTGAAATAAGCTTCTATCATTACGAGTTCAGTTGGTGTAAGATGGTTATAGGTCATTTGTACTCACTCCTTATAATTCTTTCGTCGGAACTATTTTGAGTGTAGCACAAATGACTTTTTTTAGTTGTCTAGCTTAATTTTACAATCGGCGATTTGTCAAATTAAGCGAGACAAAACTTTCCATTTACGTAACTCAAAAAAACTTCTAATGGTGTTTGGTAATTTAGTGATTTTCTAGGGATATGGTTTCTTTTGGACGCAACGGATGAGATGAATCCTTGATTGACTTGGTTGAAGTCCATTTCTTTTGGTAGTCCATCTTTTCGGAGGAGTCCGTTTGAATGTTCATTTAATCCCCGTTGGGAAGGCGTTCCTGGGTCTGCGAAATAAATATCAATATCATTCGTATTACTAATACTTTTCCAATTAGAGAATTCTTTTCCACAATCAAAGGTAATTGATTTGAAAAGATTTTTGGGTACGGATTGAAGCCATTCATTAATCGAATTTTCAATATCAACTGCCTTACGGCCTTCTGGTTTCAAGGCGATAATGGCTTTTGAAAGTCGCTCAACGAGTGTGATGACGGCACTTTTATGGTGGATGCCGACAATCGTATCACCCTCTAAATGTCCAAATTCTTCTTCGAAAACGACATAATCTTTTTTACGTTCAGAAATATTTCTTTTGAATGCCTGTTTTCCACGTTTTTCCTTATAACCATTTGGTTTTCGTTTTCCTTGCATCGGTAAATGTAAAACATTGAATTCTCCCGTCTTAAACCGGCGATAGAGGGTACTTACTGAACAAGAGAAGGTTCGCTCTGCACGGCCAATAATGACGTCTGGGGTCCAACCTTCAGTTGATCTTTTTGCAATGTATTCTTTTTCCTCAGCAGGAAAAATGATTTCGGTTCTCCCACAACGTCGCTTATTTTCTTTGTATTGTTCAAAGTATTCAAGTGCTGTTCCACCACATTTGAGAAAGTTATAGACATTGTAAATTGTTTGGCGTCCACGTTTAAGCTGCTTCGCAACGATAGCAACCGGAGTTTCTTGATGAAAATATGCTTCTATCATTACAAGCTCGTTTGGTGTAAGATGGGTATAAGTCATTTATGTTCACTCTCCTTGTATGCTTTAGCGGGTATTACAATTTGAGTGTAACATAAATGGCTTTTTTATTTGTCTCGCTTAATTATACAAACGGCGAATTATAAATAACTCATAAAAAATATTTTGACTTTCAAAATCACTTTTGCTACCAGAAGTTGAGGCGAAGTGTTTTAAGCATAGTTGTACCCTAGTTTGACCGTTAAAAATAAATAACGATCGCTAGAGTGCAACTATGTTTGTTTGCCCTACCGTCAGCGTCGGCTTGGCCTCTCACATCCATTACCGTCGGGATTATCTCCGTTACATACCCTTACAAAATACGCCCTGTAAGCATTGCATGAAACCACCGTGCATTTGCACCGTATTTCCGCCCTAGCCGTTCAAATCGGTCACTACCACCATTAAGAAACACGTGCGGTAATGGAAGGTTTGGAGGAAGCTATCCAGACCACTAACGATTGTCCCTATCGTCGTACGTTTCACTCAGATCAAGGTTGGGCGTATCAAATGAAAGCTTATAGAAACAAATTGAAGGAGTACAAAATCTTTCAAAGCATGTCTCGGAAAGGGAACTGCTTAGATAATTCACTTATGGAGAATTTTTTTGGCTTATTAAAACAAGAGATTTTTCACGGGAAAGTTTATAACTGTTTCGAGGAATTAAAATCAGCCATCGATAGCTATATCTATTACTACAATAATGAACGGATAAAACAGAA
>NZ_JAYQWM010000186.1:0-2733 GCF_036662595.1 Escherichia sp. Lx600-2
GGGAAGTTTCGGCCCTTACGGATGCCCGGAAAACCTTAGCGTACGATTTTTTCCGAATTCTGCGGGCTCCCCTATCTGATCAGTACTCTGGTTTTCATGGCATTGTGGTACCCGGTACATTACGGGATTCGATTTTTGTACTGGAAGGACTTCTTGAGCAGCAGACAGGGCTGAATCCAGTTGAGATCATGACAGACACTGCGGGTAGCAGCGATATTATTTTCGGTCTGTTCTGGCTACTGGGGTATCAGTTTTCCCCCCGGCTTGCCGATGCAGGTGAAGCGGTGTTCTGGCGGGTGAATAAATCGGCAAACTACGGAGTACTGGATAAGTTGGCCCGAGGATATGCAGATCTGTCAAAAGCGGAGAGTCAGTGGGATGAGATGATGCGAGCCGCTGGTTCGCTGAAGTTGGGTACAATTCATGCGTCAGAACTTATTCGCTCTTTACTGAAAAGCTCGCGCCCATCAGGACTGGCACAGGCAATTATGGAAGTAGGGCGTGTAAACAAAACGCTATATCTCCTCAATTATATTGATGATGAAGATTATCGTCGGCGGATCCTGACGCAGCTCAATCGAGGAGAAGGCCGCCACGCTGTGGCTCGTGCGATTTGTTACGGACAACGCGGAGAGATCAGAAAGCGTTATCGTGAAGGGCAGGAAGATCAACTGGGGGCTCTGGGCCTGGTTACTAATGCAGTGGTTCTGTGGAACACGCTCTATATGCAGGAAGTGTTGAGCTGGATGCGCCGTAATGGAGAAGAAATTATAGATGAAGATATCGCTCGGCTATCTCCCCTGATGCACGGGCATATCAATATGTTGGGCCATTATACATTCACACTGCCAGAGGATATTTTAAAAGGAGAGCTGAGAGCTCTAAATTTAAATATAAACAACGAATTATCTCCTTAACGTACGTTTTCGTTCCATTGGCCCTCAAACCCCAAGACAGAAAAATGTGGCGCTTTCCACTCTTTTAAAGGGAAAGCGCCAAATGTTAAATCTGTGCTTGAAAAGCAGCGATCAGGCGAGCTTTAAGCATTTTCACGTTATTCATTAGACTGTTAGTTCGTATGTTTGACAGTCAAAGCCCCGGCGGTGCCGGGGCGGTTTCAATTAACTAACAATCCAGTTTATAGCAACCACGTCTTCTGGTGTTAAGTCAATAGCATGGATTTTTCCGTCACGAATAGTTCGCCAGTTTTTCCTTGATCCGCATTCAGGCCACACCCATACATCTTCATGCCAGGAAGAACGACGACATACCGTTGCGTAACCATCTTTAATCTTCTGTCTGGCAGTATGCAGTGACAGGTTTTCCTTCGGACTTTCTGGCAATAGATGGTGAATGGCCTGAAACATCCCCATTTCTTTTCGAGGGTAAGTACAGGTACGGTCTCAAGCCCTGTCATGATTCCGAACACCACGACAGCTTCGCCGCGCTTAACGCCAGCAGCAAAGGTTACGGTGTAACCGTCAACCGTGAAACGCCTTGATTCCGTGATACGACTCTGCAAAGCACCCCCAGAAAAAACAGGCGTACTTTACAGTAAAATGCAGTGTTAAAAAAGGGTGTTAGAAATTTAATCTCATGAATCCATGAGGCGGCTATTGGAACCTACTGTCACACCGCCACGGCGAAGATAACGCATCAGTGTTTCGGGCTTCTTCCATGTACCTTCCTGCATAATTTCAACCATAGACACCTGTTTTTCAGCCATATCTATGGCAGCACCAACACGCGCACTGTGGCCTGTCCACGTCCGGTAACGGCCTTTATTGGGGGTGGCATCACTCTTACCCAGCAGCGCCCAGGCGTCACTGAAAATCTTCTCCATCGCGGGCGCGGTTAGTGGCGTGGTGGTGATCCGCGCTTTGTTGCTCCGGTGTACTGGCGGGAAAAGTATCGCATCCGGGTGATCACGTAGTCCGGACGCGTCCAGCCAGTCATTGAGAACCGCAGTTGTCCGGCGGGAGAGCACCTTATCAAGTCCGGCGGCGGTCGTGATGGTTTTGGTGTGGGATACGTGAAGCGTTACAGTGTCACCAGTCTGTTCCAGATCGCGAACACGCACGCGGGACATTTCAGCCATACGCAACAGGGTATTGTAGGCCAGGAACAGAAAAGCCCGGTTGCGTAGATCCACCAGCCTGTCAGAGCGGGAGAGCAGCACGTCGAGAAGTTTCAGGTCATCCCAGCGCAGGGGCACTGCCTGGCCTGTGCGTTCGCCTTTTTCGGTTGCAGCTTCGCGCCGGATGCGCCGCATCGCCAGGGATACGCTTTTGTCATCAGAGAGTTGCGGCAGTCCGCATTGTGACAACAGCATATTGAGCATGGCGTAATGCTTTTCAATGGTGGTTGAAGCCAGATCCGCATCATGCAGTTGAAGCAGGTATTCGCGGGCAGCTTCCGGGGAGATCGGAAACCACGCAAGACCACGAGCGTGACACCAACGCGCCCAGGAGTGAAAGACCTGGCGCAGATCGCGCAGTGTATTAGGTGAGTAAGCGCCCTGGTCATTAAGGAACTGCATGAAATTTTTGGCGGCTTCCTGGTACTCAGCACCAATATCACGAAGAAACATGCCAGGATTACCGGAGATAATAAGTTTACTCATGTAATCATTTCACCTCTATAAATTGGTGTCGCTATGCGAAAAAACAAAAAATGACAGGCTAGTTATCCGTGAGAATTTAAAATTTAAGCTCTTGATTCGAACCATATCTT
>NZ_JAYQWM010000187.1:0-2697 GCF_036662595.1 Escherichia sp. Lx600-2
CACGCCTGACACTCAGTTCCGGGTAGGCAGTTCGCTCCAAGCTGGACTGTATGCACGAACCCCCCGTTCAGTCCGACTGCTGCGCCTTATCCGGTAACTATCGTCTTGAGTCCAACCCGGAAAGACACGACAAAACGCCACTGGCAGCAGCCACTGGTAACAGGTTTGTGCGAGAGATGTGTTCAGAGTTCTTGAAGTGGCGGCCTGACTGAGGCTACACTGGAAGGACAGATTTGGTGACATGTCTCGCACAAGACTGTTACCACGGTTAGAGAATCTGCCAGGATTAACTAACCTTCGAAAAACCACCTGCCAGGGTGGTTTTTTCGTTTCGTGGTCAAGAGATTACGACTCTCGCTTAAGGATCTCAAGAAGATCTGCCCGCATCCTTTCAAAATCCTTTTAAAAAAGAATATCGTGTGCAAAATGGTTTCGGGAATACGATGTTTTTTCAGTCTCTGTTAAAAAGAAAAAAATAGGATAACGAAATGATAAGGAAGATTTTTTTTGCTTATGCGATCGTAGTAGCGATCTCTGGCTGTACAGCAATGGATAAATTGGCGGGAATGGGTGTTGTTTCTCAGCAAACATCAACCTTTGATAACTCGACTGTCATAGAGGTATCTCCAAATTCGCTATACGATCCTAACAGCACTTGGGGAACACCACTTCAGTTGGGCGCGATATGGTCTAGTGCCTATCCAGATGAGGCTGGACTAATCCTTTCCTACAACTCGAATGTATCTAGCGGAAATGCCGCATACTTAGGTTTGACGGGGATTGATATAAATGTTGATGGTAAAATATCCAGCTATAAAGCACAGCAACAAACTAATCTAAGCAGCAGCTCATATAACTCCGTATCCAAGACGATCTATACCTCTAGCAAGAATACTATCGTTATCCCATATAAATTGCTGGAGAGCATGGTATCAGCTAAAAACTGCCGCATTCGCATACACACAAGCCAAGGAAATCAAGACATCGACTTCTCAGCACAAAGTATCCCCGGAGGTAAAGCGACAGCGATCGTTTCCATTAAAGAGTTCCTGGCCAAAGTCGAACGTTTTAAATAAGGAGGCGTCATGAAGAAGCAGATTCTTGCACTCGCTTTGCTATCACTGCCACTGATTGGCATGGCAAAGGACTCTGGTTATGGCAATACCGAATGGGGTATGACCCCAAATCAGGTCGTTGCAGCCCAGAAAGGAAAAGCTCATTTAATCCCCCCTCAAAAGTATAAAGACCAATGGGGAAAAGTGAGCATTGAAGACGTGAATATAGGTAGTGGAATATATACAGTTACGTTTATTTTTGACGCATCAGATAAATTAGTCCAAACCAACGTTGCCAGCAAAGAAAAGAAAAACGAGGGAATAGCGAACGACCAATTTAACTTATTAAATCAATTGCTTACACAAAAGTACGGCAAACCACAGTTTGTAAGTGATGAAAAAGCAACATGGAAAACTGATACTACAACAATTGAGCTAAATAAGATGATCATCTCCGGAATTATGGCTCAAACACTAGTTCGCTACATTCCTAATAAGACCGTGATTTCTGACACGTCTAACCTGTAATAATTGTAGCCTCACTGAGTGTCTCTCTCCTGCTTCTATATCTGAGGTGGGAGATTTACCATAACATCTCTTGCGTGCACCGCCGCAGAGGCCCTCAGCGCGTTTCTGCCGCGTGCGGGCCGTTTCCGGCACCTTTCCCAGCACCAACCCCTGAAAAACGCGCCTGATGATTTCTGCGCATCTGCATGGCTATGCACGAACATGCCTGGCCGGAATTTTAGCGGCTAAAATCCTGCGAACTGCTCAAAAGGCTCGCTGAACCCCATCGATAACGGTGAACGGGTGCACAGTTTACTGTGCGGTCGTGAGGCGTTGAGCAACGAGCTTTGCGAGGCGGTAGGGGTTCTGAGAGCCAGCTGCAGGCTCAGGAGAAAACATTCTGTTTTCGGGGCAGATACCGCAAATGACGTCATTTTGCGGCGTCTGCCCTATCCTGCATCGCAACGTCTAAAGGATGTGAGCACAAACGCCAGCACTTTGCGAATCCTGCCCTAGATCTCAACAGCAGAGAAATTTCGTACGCACGAAACTCAGCGTATCGGGCGGCGCCTGATGAAACATTCTGGAGTGTCGGCGGTACTCCAAAAACACATCTTGTCCCGCTGATGTTGTCACTGGCGCAAAGCGGCGGTAATGACAAGACATTTCCTGTCCGCATCAATACGTGCAGAAAACGTAAGTGGTGAAAGATGATAGTACGGAGCGACAGGAGCCTAAGCAGCCACCGGAGAAATTACGCTTCCTCGGTCATTCGCTCACTGCGTTCGGTCATGACTCTGCGGCGAGCGTTACGGGATCAATCAAAGGGCGTGGAGGTATGAAGTGTGAGAAGAGACTTAAGGGCTGCCGGTTTTCCATAGGCTCCGCCCCCCTGACAAGCATCACGAAATCTGACGCTCAAATCAGCGGTGGCGAAACCCGACAGGACTATAAAGATCCCAGGCGTTTCCCCCTGGTAGCTCCCTCGTGCGCTCTCCTGTTCCTGCCTTTCGGTTTACCGGTGTCATTCCGCTGTTATGGCCGCGTTTATCTCATTCCACGCCTGACACTCAGTTCCGGGTAGGCAGTTCGCTCCAAGCTGGACTGTATGCACGAACCCCCCGTTCAGTCCGAC
>NZ_JAYQWM010000188.1:0-2647 GCF_036662595.1 Escherichia sp. Lx600-2
AATCACTGTTTCTGGTTGCAAGGTAATACTCAATTTGAGCACTATCATAGTTATGAAATCACAAAACACAAGTAATATTTATTACATCATATGACATACTTCATATTTCATACTTCATAAATATGAATGCATGTTGACACATCAGGTTACCGTGTCAAAATATCATCATACTTCACACATCACATTTATGAGGTTGCAATGATTACTGTAGTTGGTGGGAACAAAGGTGGTTCAGGGAAAACTACCATTGCATCAAACCTGGCTATTGCTCTCGCAAATAAAGGAAGGGAAGTCTGCCTGTTAAACGGAGATCTACAACGAACAGCCGCAAAACATCATGCGGAACGAGAAGCTGCAGGACTGTTACCAGCAATAACCCTTGTTGAGAAATTTGATAACCTGACACAAACACTACAGGCTCTGAATGAAAAGTTCGATGATGTAATAGTGGATGTCGCAGGAAGAAACTCAAAGGAATTCATAACGAGTGGAGTTGTCGCACATCAAATAATTGCGCCACTACAGTGTTCTCAACCAGATCTGGATACTCTTACAGAACTAGAACAACAGATAGACGCAATGCGTAACCTTAACCCGGAACTTAAGGTTTATTGTTTACAAAGTATGGCAACAACCAATCCGGTTTTGAGGGGAAATGAGAGAAAAGAATTCCTTGAATATCTTGAAGAATTCCCAACAATTCAAGTCCTGGATTCAGTTATTTGTTTCAGAAAAGTCTATCGCGATTGCATGAGCAACGGCACCGGTGTAGTAGAAACGAACAATACAGCAGCCAGAGCAGAAATTGAACATTTAATGAATGAGGTATTTGGCCCATGGTGAAGAAACCCAGCCAGCAAGCATTAAACAGAGCTGCAGTTACGGTAGAACAAGCAGAGGCTCTGGCTCAGCGCCTTGCGGATAAACCATACGGCGCGCCGGAAAAACTCGAACCAGAAAAACAATGTCGGACGACAATCTCTCTTGGTGAAAGCATGCTTGTCACAATAGAAGATCTGGCATTGAGGAATAAACGCAATGGTAAAGATCCAAAAAATGTAAGTGCCATCGTCAGAGTAGCCCTTGAGCAATACTTAAAAACACTAACGTAATAATCAAGAAGTTATTACTTATGAAATCACACTTATGAAATCACACTTGTGAATTCACACTGTTTAAGCACCCTTGCATACAAGAGATCACATATTGCAGTGGTCTCTTCTTTTATAGAATAAATCACAATTCATAATTATGATTTGTGACTTATGCGTGTCTGTTTTTCAGCATTGTGACAGCATCGGACTCAGGCATCGAAAACTGCACCCGGTGCCGTGCAGCCACATCCAGCGCAAACACCTTCGTGTACACCTCTGTCGAACTAATCGACTTGTGCCCCATCAGGCTCTGCAGCACCTTCAGCGGAATACCAGCATACAGCATATGCATCGCGTAGGAATGGCGGAAAGTATGTGGGGTAACCGGAACAGAGAACGTCACGCCGTCGGCCGCAGCGGCCTCTACAGCTTCATTCAGCCAGGTGCGAACTGTGCGGTCGGTGATTCCCCAGATGCGCGCCTTCTCCATTCTTCCGGTTCGTTTGTTTCTGCGCTCCAGTGGGATTTTCAGCGTGGCCACCATCATCTGCAGTTGGCTGACGTATTGTGTATCGGACAGGGGAACCAGGCGATGCACCTGACTGCCAGCAGGGACACGGCCTGCCGTTCTGGTCGCTTTTTCAGTCCGTTGTTTGAGCGTGGCCAGCTGTACGAACGGATATGGCGGCGCCAGAGAAAAATCTCCCCGCGTCAGCGCCAGCGCTTCGTTTATACGTGCGCCCGTGTTCCACAGGGTGGCCAGCAACATTTTGCGGTGCAGATCCGGTACATAGTGGAGCAGGGCGCTGATCTCCGGCGCCAACAGATATTTTGGTAATTCGTCCTGCACAAGTGCCATCTGACGTAGTGCCAGCGCAGCCGGGTAATCAATGGCAACAGGTAATGTTGCCGGAGGCGTTAAAAAAGAACCTGGCAGGGAAAGCAATTGTGGGCCACTCATGATGTCCCCTTTATGAAATCCTCAATCTCTTGCTCGGTCTTTTTAGACTTCTTTACCATTTCGTACTCCTTTTGGAGTGTTTTACCTCTGGCTTTCAACAATACCAACCTCGTTGGCGATAGTGTATCGGAAAGGCCGTGCAGAGGGAGGCCACATAACATTCTCAGTTCTCGTGATAACCGCAGTGCTTTTACTCCCAACATAGCTGCGTTTTTATGCAAACTATATTCACCCGCTCCACCATAAGGAGTATCTTCAACAAACACATTATCTACACACACGACAGCTTCGTAGCTGAGAACAGAGAGTTCGCTGAGCCTATACATCAGGCCAGAAGGAAGGGAGCGCCAGTTACCAGATACCGGGGAATAATCGATTTCCGGTAATAAGAACTCAGCTTCTCCTCTGCCATCCTGATCGTGCTCCACAGGGCACTGTTGCAAATAGTCGGTGGTGATAAACTTATCATCCCCTTTTACTGATGGAGCTGCACATGAACCCATTCAAAGGCCGGTATTTTCAGCGTGACATCATTCTGTGGGCCGTACGCTGGTACTGCAAATACGGCATCAGTTACCGTGAGCTGCAGGAG
>NZ_JAYQWM010000189.1:0-2616 GCF_036662595.1 Escherichia sp. Lx600-2
GTAAGCAGAGTTTTTGAAATGTAAGGCCTTTGAATAAGACAAAAGGCTGCCTCATCGCTAACTTTGCAACAGTGCCCGCCAAACACCCGTTTCTCCACCAGCGAACGTAAATAATCGTGTATTCATCAGTTTCCTCTCAGGCCTTTCGCCTATTTCTCAGCCAACGCAAAACCGGCATTGCCCGGCGCAACCACTGAAACAAATATAAAAGGTTCGGGGCCAGAGTTCATTGCACCATGTACCTGCCCAGGTTTTGCGATCGCAATATCTCCAGCTTTAAGATGAGTGACTATGCCGTTACCTTGATGATATTCGGCTTCACCTGAGATAACCGTCCAAGTATCTTGGCCGTGAGGATGTACATGGGAAGCTATTTCCTGCCCAGGGTGGGCGTGCCAAACAACGACGACAGAGTCATTGGTTTCCAGAACAACCGAACGAATCGGTTCGCCGTTAGACGGACGAACATATTCATCCACCGAAAAAATCCGCGATTCAGTTTCTGCTCTCATGTTCACACCCATTTAAAACTGATTGGACACGTACTCTAAACGCAACTGCGCCTGGACAGCACATGAAGATATGTACCTAAGCGCCCTTCGGGAAAACTATGCTCTGGCGCACAGAGACCGTCAATACTCCGTCGTGGGTAGGCATGACATAACGGGAGGAGACGGGCGACGCTTTGGTCATATGTACATGAGAAGGTGGCTCGCCCGCTCGGCAGGGTTGTTGTCGATGGGCAGGTGTCCCCCTTTCGATGTAGCGGATCAGCTTTAACCAGTTGCTCGCAAGGCAATTGATTGCTTGCCCAAGGCACTTTGACGACGTGACCTGGGGAGGGGTTTTGTCCAGCCTAGCTTTCAGTTGCTCCAGGAAAGCCTGGCTTTGCGACTGGCGCGTCTGGTATCGCTGGGCATCGCCCGCCTCTTCCATGTCGCGCTCGATGCCGTAGAGCTTGTTGATAAGAGTCAGTGCCATCTCCGCTCGGCCGATCTTGCCCTTGGATTGAGTTTTCTGATGAACTTGCGCCGCGCATGCCCAGCAACCTATACGCTCGACGCCTTTCTGCCTCCAGGAGGCGCTGCGGCACCTCCTGGGTACGGCTAGCGGTGTAATTGAACAGGATGACCGGAAGATTTGGTGGGCCACCGCGATCTCCTCAGTAGCTATAGCCAAACAGGTTGGGTATGAGAAGTTCAAGGGGGGGCGAGCAAAGCCCCCGTTCCAATTGATTCTCTATTCCACACAAATGGCGATATAAGCCGGCGGGTGATGACGACCCTGGAAGCTCTGGCATCGAGAGTGGATGTCTACTCCATCGACGAGGCGTTTCTGGATCTGACCGGAATCGACCGGGTGGTAAGCTTCGAGCCTTTTGGTCGGCAGGCGATTTGGCTCAAGGTGGAATCACCGGACGGTTACGATACAACGGTCAACGCTTGCGCCTGCTGTCGATTGACACCCCGGAAACCTACAAGCCCAGGTGCGACGCCGAGCTGACGAAGGGCCGCGAGGCAACCGCACGCCTCCGCGAACTGGTTGCCAACGCTCAGCGCATCGAGGTTGTCGATTCCGGCCAAGCCGACAAGTACGACCGCCGCCTTGTTCACCTGCTGATCGACGGGCGGGACGTGGGGCAAACCCTCATGGCCGAGGGGTTAGCCGTTGAGTGGAGGCCCGGCCCGAATGCGTGGAGGGAACGCCGTCGCCACTGGTGCGGATACTGATCGCTTTTCAGCTTGAGCCAGGAGCGCCCCGCCGCAGTGATCGGCACTTGTGTCGATCCGAGGAGGCGCAAGAGCCACAAGCCCCTGATAGGACCACGTAACGCGGCCATGCCACTAGAGCACGGCCGCTTTTTTCTTTTAAAAACAAAAATATAAAAAAATCCTGTTGCTTGAGCCGGTGGTATTGTGGGCAACTGCCGACCTGTTGGCAGGGTGGGGGCAACCGCTCGCGGTTGTCCCTGGCCTGTCAATGGGGAACCGCGAAGCGGTTAGGCAGGTATCCGGCTTGCCGGATTGTCCATAATTCCACGGGCTGTTTTCCCCAGGGCTACACGTTTTATATATGTTTTTTTTGTTTTAAAGAGTTTTAGGGAATCAGAAGGCAAAATTTACCTTCATTATCAGTTGCTTATAGAACCCCTCGGTGGGTAATAGACGGTTTCCGGTGGGTAATAGACGGGGTTGGGTGGGTAAACGACGGAACCGGGTGGGTAATAGACGGACTATCCACAGGCTGGATCGCCGGATCGATCCCCTCCCGTCTATTACACACCCGCCTTGCGCAAACCCTGACCAGTAGTCGCCTCGCGCTCCGTCTATTACACACCGCCGCGCTTAGTATTCGCCTGGGTCCAGTGGGGGGAGAACCCCGGAGCTGCTGACGACTTCCCCGCGTTGCGGACGCTCGACCGTCTCGCCGGGTTTCAGCGGATAGCGCCGCAGCACTCGCCCGTATTCTTCGCTCGCCCGCTTTGCTTCCACGCGCACGCGGCCAGACTCCGAGTTGACGCAGTTCAGGTAATTTTCTGTGGCACTGTTGCAAATAGTCGGTGGTGATAAACTTATCATCCCCTTTTGCTGATGGAGCTGCACATGAACCCATTCA
>NZ_JAYQWM010000190.1:0-2562 GCF_036662595.1 Escherichia sp. Lx600-2
GAATGGGTTCATGTGCAGCTCCATCAGCAAAAGGGGATGATAAGTTTATCACCACCGACTATTTGCAACAGTGCCTTATAAAGTACTGACGTAGAATCTCAGTAATACGATGTTGCATAAGCCACCCTGTCGCCAGATCGAAAAGCAGGCCAGGACGTTCGTTGCTTATCCAGCTCCGGGTATATAAAAGACGGGTAAGGCGAAATGTCCAGGGCCAGGCAAATTCACGATACTGATAGTGCTGACGTATCAGCGCTGCATGCTCACGGCGGGTATTTTCCCTCTGACCGTATTCTGCAAGAACGGTGATATCACGAATCCCGAGCTGTCTGGCGGTAAAATGCCGGACGCCGGAAGGAATATGATTCATATCGGTGAGGAAGGTGCCCAGAAAACGGACACATCCAATTTGCAGGGCAATGCCCAGACGGTTGTGATCACCTCTGCTTTTTCCGATAAATTCCTTGTCTGCTTCATCAAGGTGAAAATATCGTGCCAGCTGAAGCTCATCCGGTTCACCGGTGAATCTGCCATAGCTTTCAGTCTGCTCAGTGGTCAGAAAGTCAACGGGCATATCGGCCTCCCTGCCTGACGGGCATTTAGTAACATTTTTCCAACCGTACGAAATGTTATAAATTATCGGACATCGTAAAACTGTTACATTAATATGTCTATTAAATCGTAAATTTGTAATAATAGACATGAGTTGTCCGATATTCGATTTAAGGTACATTTTTATGCGACTTTTTGGTTACGCTCGGGTCTCAACCAGTCAGCAGTCTCTTGATCTTCAGGTCAGAGCACTCAAAGACGCAGGTGTGAAAGCAAACCGTATATTTACCGATAAGGCATCCGGCAGTTCAACAGACCGGGAAGGGCTGGATTTGCTGAGGATGAAGGTGGAGGAAGGTGATGTCATTCTGGTTAAGAAGCTCGACCGTCTTGGCCGCGACACTGCCGATATGATCCAACTGATAAAGGAATTTGACGCTCAGGGCGTGGCAGTCCGGTTCATTGATGACGGGATCAGTACCGACGGTGATATGGGGCAAATGGTGGTCACCATCCTGTCGGCTGTGGCACAGGCTGAACGCCGGAGGATCCTAGAACGCACGAATGAGGGCCGACAGGAAGCAAAGCTGAAAGGAATCAAATTTGGCCGCAGGCGTACCGTGGACAGGAACGTCGTGCTGACGCTTCATCAGAAGGGCACTGGTGCAACGGAAATTGCTCATCAGCTCAGTATTGCCCGCTCCACGGTTTATAAAATTCTTGAAGACGAAAGGGCCTCGTGATACGCCTATTTTTATAGGTTAATGTCATGATAATAATGGTTTCTTAGACGTCAGGTGGCACTTTTCGGGGAAATGTGCGCGGAACCCCTATTTGTTTATTTTTCTAAATACATTCAAATATGTATCCGCTCATGAGACAATAACCCTGGTAAATGCTTCAATAATATTGAAAAAGGAAGAGTATGAGTATTCAACATTTTCGTGTCGCCCTTATTCCCTTTTTTGCGGCATTTTGCCTTCCTGTTTTTGCTCACCCAGAAACGCTGGTGAAAGTAAAAGATGCTGAAGATCAGTTGGGTGCACGAGTGGGTTACATCGAACTGGATCTCAACAGCGGTAAGATCCTTGAGAGTTTTCGCCCCGAAGAACGTTTTCCAATGATGAGCACTTTTAAAGTTCTGCTATGTGGTGCGGTATTATCCCGTGTTGACGCCGGGCAAGAGCAACTCGGTCGCCGCATACACTATTCTCAGAATGACTTGGTTGAGTACTCACCAGTCACAGAAAAGCATCTTACGGATGGCATGACAGTAAGAGAATTATGCAGTGCTGCCATAACCATGAGTGATAACACTGCTGCCAACTTACTTCTGACAACGATCGGAGGACCGAAGGAGCTAACCGCTTTTTTGCACAACATGGGGGATCATGTAACTCGCCTTGATCGTTGGGAACCGGAGCTGAATGAAGCCATACCAAACGACGAGCGTGACACCACGATGCCTGCAGCAATGGCAACAACGTTGCGCAAACTATTAACTGGCGAACTACTTACTCTAGCTTCCCGGCAACAATTAATAGACTGGATGGAGGCGGATAAAGTTGCAGGACCACTTCTGCGCTCGGCCCTTCCGGCTGGCTGGTTTATTGCTGATAAATCTGGAGCCGGTGAGCGTGGGTCTCGCGGTATCATTGCAGCACTGGGGCCAGATGGTAAGCCCTCCCGTATCGTAGTTATCTACACGACGGGGAGTCAGGCAACTATGGATGAACGAAATAGACAGATCGCTGAGATAGGTGCCTCACTGATTAAGCATTGGTAACTGTCAGACCAAGTTTACTCATATATACTTTAGATTGATTTAAAACTTCATTTTTAATTTAAAAGGATCTAGGTGAAGATCCTTTTTGATAATCTCATGACCAAAATCCCTTAACGTGAGTTTTCGTTCCACTGAGCGTCAGACCCCTTAATTAAATGAAGTCAGTAACTATAGAAGCAAAAACTTTTGCTGAAATGTTAGGAATAACAGAAGGTGAGTTAATC
>NZ_JAYQWM010000191.1:0-2453 GCF_036662595.1 Escherichia sp. Lx600-2
GTGAAGAGGAGGGGTCCGACGATCGAGGTCAGGCTGGTGAGCGCCGCCAGTGAGCCTTGCAGCTGCCCCTGACGTTCAGCGCTTCGATACTGACCAGTTACAGGCCATTCTTGAGCGCAGGGAAGCGGAAAGACAGGTTCAGCAGTGCTGTGATGAACGTGACAGCGTGATTGACGTAACCACCTCGCTGCGGGAAGCCATCAGTGAGCGGGACACTCTGATGCTAAAACAGACGCAGAAATCTGATCCCGAACAGGACGCCGTTTCCGGCAGGGTATTCGATTTTGAAAAAGAGCCGGAGAAGCTGAATGCACTGGTCAGCGATGCCATGAAGGACATACAGGAAGAAATTGACCTTCAGTCCCTTGTTAACGATGCGATGGCGGAGTTTCAGGAGATACATCAGGAAATGGAACGGCAGAAAGAGCGGGCGAGACTGGCGGAAAAACAGCGTCAGCAGGAGAAAGAGCGGCAGCGCATTGCCGAACAGAAACGACAGAAGCCCGATAAAGGCTGGTCATTCTCACGATAAGCAGGATTTGATATGAGCGACGAAATTAAACAGATTGCTGCCCTTATCGGGCATCATCAGGCGCTGGAAAAACGAGTGAGCACGCTGACTGAGGAGTTTCAGGCTGCCTCCGTGCAGTTACAGCGGCAGAGCGAAACACTGAGCAAGGTTATCCGGGAGCTGGACAGTGCGTCCGGTAATATGACCGATACAGTCAGAAAGTCTGTCAGCTCCGCTATGAATCAGGTTACGCAGGCGTTAACACAAGCCGGCACTGAGCAGCAGAAGCCCGCCGTGAATGCCCTTAATCAGGTCGTGAAAGCAGCTAATGACTCCGTTAACGCCATGCGCCGTGAAATGTATCGCTATACGTGGAAATCGGCGATTTATCTTGTGCTGACGATATTCTTCGTCCTGGCTTGCTGTGTGACGGCACTGACATGGTTTATGAATGACGGGTACAGCCGGATTGCTGAAATGCAGCGTATGGAAGCTGTCTGGCAGAAAAAAGCGCCGCTGGCTGATATCTGGGGTCTGACGCTCAGTGGAACGAAAACTCACGTTAAGCAACGTTTTCTGCCTCTGACGCCTCTTTTAATGGTCTCAGATGTCCTTTGGTCACCAGTTCTGCCAGCGTGAAGGAATAATGGCCGAGCATATTGATATGTCCGTGGCAAAGCGGGGAGAGGCGTGCGATATCTTCATCATTCAGTGTTTCACCCTGCGCCCGGAGATGATCCAGGGCTGCCTGCATATAAATAGTGTTCCATAACACGACGGCGTTAGTGACCAGCCCCAGTGTGCCCAGTTGATCTTCCTGACCGTCGGTATATCGTTTTCTTATCTCACCTTTTTGACCGTGACAGATGGCTCTGGCAACGGCATGGCGACTTTCTCCCCGATTAAGCTGGGTCAGAATGCGCCGGCGGTAATCTTCATCATCAATATAATTAAGCAGATACAGCGTTTTGTTGATGCGCCCCACTTCAATGATTGCCTGAGTCAGTCCGGAAGGACGTTCACTTTTCAGCAATGAACGGACCAGCACTGAAACCTGTACTTTGCCCAGCTTCAGGGAGCCAGCGGTCCGGATCATTTCGTCCCACTGAAGGACTATTTTTCGGGGATCTGATTGCCCTCTGGCAATATCATTCAGCACGCCATAGTCGGCATCATGGTCCATTCGCCAGAAAACCGAAGCACCGGCATCAGCCAGGCGTGGAGAAAACTGGTATCCCAGCAGCCAGAAAAGGCCAAAGACAAGTTCGCTGGCACCTGCTGTATCGGTCATAATTTCGGTTGGATTCAGCCCGGTCTCCTGTTCCAGAAGACCTTCCAGCACAAAGATAGAGTCCCTCAGCGTCCCCGGTATAACGATGCCATGAAAGCCGGAATACTGATCGGACACAAAGTTGTACCAGGTGATCCCTCTGTTATTACCAAAGTATTTGCGGTTCGGTCCGGCATTGATTGTTCTGACTGGCGTAACAAAGCGCATTCCATCTGCAGATGCCACTTCTCCTCCACCCCATATCTGTGCCAGTGGCAGCGTTGCCTGAAAATCAACCAGTCTGGCATTAGCGCTGGTGATAGTTTCAGCCCGCAGATAGTTCGCTTTTGTCCAGTTCAGCCGGTGTCGGGTCAGTGCAGGAACATTTGATCTGATCAGTGGTTCCAGACCGATATTGCAGGCTTCAGCCATCAGCACGGCGCTGATGCTGACGGGCAGATCATCAACTCTGGCACTGGCTTCACTAGCATGGAAAAACTCATCAGCAAATCCGGTATGGGCGTTAATTTCGAGCAGCAACTCCGTTAAATCCACCGGAGGGAGTAGATCACTGATCATTTTGCTCAGTCGTTTCGGCACTGTTGCAAATAGTCGGTGGTGATAAACTTATCATCCCCTTTTGCTGATGGAGCTGCACATGAACCCATTCAA
>NZ_JAYQWM010000192.1:0-2441 GCF_036662595.1 Escherichia sp. Lx600-2
CACCACGGCAGCAGGCGGAGTTTTTCGCCCGCTCTGAGCAATGGCTGGAGAAGAAATACGGGAAGGATCGTGTTGTGGCGGCGGTGGTTCACCGGGACGAGGCCACCCCGCACCTGTCTGCGTTCGTGGTGCCATTGACGCAGGATGGACGGCTGTCCGCGAAAGAGTTTATTGGCGGGCGGTCAAAGATGCGTGAAGATCAGAGCACCTACGCTGAATCAGTAAAAAAACTGGGTCTTGAGCGCGGCATCGAGGGAAGCCGCGCCACGCATCAGACAGTTCAGCACTACTACGAATCGATAAACCGTGGCACCCGTAGCCAGGTATCGATCTCGCCGGAGGCGCTGGAGCCGCGTGTATTGCGGAAGGGCATTTTCACCAAAGACGTGGAAGATCAGGCAGCCATAGCCAAACGTCTAAGCCACGCAGTGAACGATGGCTTTGCAGGAACCATCGCTATGGCCTCTCAGAGCGCCCAGAACGCAAAAAGAGCGCGTGAGCTACAGAAGACTATGGATGCGCAGCAGAAACGCCTACAGAGCGTCACAGAGCCTTTTAAGGGGCTTTCCAGAGAGCAGATGACCGAAATCCTGATGATGGCTCAGCGGTTTAAGCAGCAAAACCAGGAAAAGGAAAAACAGCAGCGTATTGAACGTGAAAAACAGCGACAGACGCGATCGCGTGGCATGGGTGGTATGGAGCGTTAGTTTTGATGCGATGCAGGATAGGGCTAACGCCGCAAAGTGACGTCATTTGCGGCATTCACCACGAAAAAATTAATCATTCAGATGGTAATTATGTTTTTTTAAAATAGAAAAAGCTGCGTTTTTCTGCTTTGGTGACAAACCCTTAGTTGAGTATTTATTACCGCTAGTTCTACGATATATGCTGTAAACACTGCTTAAAAAAGTACGCTCCCAAACAGTCAGAACCTCATTCTTTTTTAGTGAATCATGCAGCATTAGCCTGTCTACATTTTTAAAAAGTTTATCTTCAGCATTCATCATCCATTACCTTCGTCTGCACCGTTCTTCCATTGGTGTCATAACTGATCTTTAACTCAATTTTCTTTCTTCTTTCGTAAATTGATGGCCAGTCTCCCCGTGCAAAAAGAAAGGGGTTAGCTTCAAGTTCCCCACGCCCTGCCCGGAAGAATATTTGTTTATCTACAAGAGCCGCAATTATGTTTTTAAAGGTCTGATATTCAATATGAACCCTGGGCTGTATGGTTTTTTCAAATCTAGTTTTTGATACAGACACAAACCCATCCCATCCAATCAGCATTGCCAATTGTAAAAGCACATCATTTTGAGATTTTGATAAACCATGAATCATCGCAATGTCTGCAATGTATAGCTTGACGTAGGGAGGTTCGGCTGGGATGGAAAAGGTCTCGATCTTAGAGTCTTGTTTTACCTCACCGTTTTCATCCATGTATGTATGCCGTTCAAGCCTAGAAATCTTTTTCGTATTCACTCCAGCCCCACGTTTCGCCATGATTTAGTACTCGCATTTAAGTACTAAAGAGACATACAGTCAAGTCCTTTGTATCAAGTACGATTAGTACTTGAGGTGAGTACGATTAGTCCTTGAGGTGAGTACGATTAGTACTTGAGGTGAGTACGATTAGTACTTGAGGTGAGTACGATTCTTCGCTCTAGCCCTTGGTACAAGCGGGTTCCCATATCTATATCTATATATTAAGGGGGAAAATAAGGGCTGAAAAACGGCATTTTTAGACACTGAAAAACTGCCTTTTTTTAGCAAGGAGTGTACGCATTTCTATGTACGGGGAGTGGAAATTCCGCTTCCTCGCTTTGGCTGTTCGTTCCTCGTCGCGTTGCTCCTGCGGTACGCCTCAGCCAAAGCTGCGGCGAGCGGTTCCTGCTCTTTCAAAGACGATTTCATTGCCTGATTTCGTCAAGGGCGAGCGTAGCGAGTGCCATTTACCCTTGACGACACTCCGGATAAAACAGGCTTGGCAGTGGTGGGGGGTGGCGCGAAGCGACGCCTTCCACCTGCCAGACCGCCGTTGATTTTGACCTTCTGGCAGCTTGCTGCCCGAACGATTTTGCGTAGCAAAGTCTAGTGAGTACACTATCATCTTGATAGTGGCCCGCCGGAGGTATCGCAATGCGCTCCCCCGCCTGGCTGAATGAATGCCGGAATCAGGGGGGAACATGGCGAACTACGCGATAATGCGCTGCAAAAAGCTGACGGGAATGGGAAGCGTGGCCAGCGCGTTGCAGCACTGCTACCGAGAGCGTGAGACGCCGAACGCTAACGCTGAACGGACACCAGAAAACTACTGCTCTGTGTCCAAATCAACGGATCAGGCAATGGGGCGTGTGCGGGAGCTGCTGCCGGAAAAACGCCGTAAAGATGCGGTACTGGCCGTTGAATACGTTATGACAGCAAGCCCTGAGTGGTGGAAAGAGGCC
>NZ_JAYQWM010000193.1:0-2416 GCF_036662595.1 Escherichia sp. Lx600-2
CTGTTGCTGATGTCGCCCCGGTTTTCACCAAATCCCGCCTGGTAGCCCGCCCACACCAGCGTCCCGTCCGGCGCGGTCACCTCCTGTACCGTGCCCGTCAGGTCCGTATGGTAATACCAGATTTTTTGACTCTCTCCGCGCCCGGTGATGGCCGCCACCGGCGTGTACGGCTGTTCCGCGTCGTACAGGTATGTCCGCTTTCCCTGCCACGTTGTCTCCTGCAACAGCCGGAACCCTTCCCACACAAACGTTGTCCGGCTTCGTTCTCCCCGGTCGGTATGGAGATTGCTGGTCGCCTTGATGATGCGCCTGCCCAGCGCATCGTACTGATACCGCGTCTCGCTGTTGCTGCTGATGACCCGCGTTAACTGGCCCTGCGCGTTCCACTCCAGCTGCTGGTCCCTGCGCTCTGTCAGTTCGCCCCATTCGTTATAGCGGTAACGGTCACGCCCGTAGCCCGGCAGGCGGTTGTCCAGCACCGCTCCCTGATACTCATCCGTCAGCAGGTTGCCCGCTTTATCGTAATAATAATGGTCATGGTCATACATCTGCCCCGTGCGGCTGGTCAGCCAGCCGCTGCGGTCATAGCTGAACACCAGGCAACCGCGCAGTTTGTCATTGATGCCGCCGACTTCACCGTCTGCGTTCCAGATATAGTCCCGCGCCGTCACGCTGTCGTTCTGCGCCGGGGGAGTACCGGCCTGCTGTGGATTCTGGCTGCCACCTGGCAGGCTGCGCTGCCAGCTTAACCGGTTGTCGGCGTTGTAGCCGCTGAACGTCGCCAGTTTCCCCTGCGTGCGTATCACCTGACGGTGCAGACTGTCACGCTCATATTCGCTGACCGTGATACCGTCCAGTGCCGTCTGGAGCAGATGCCCGCTGCCGTAGTAAAGATGGCTGAGATGCTGCCCGTCCGGTAAGGTGATATCGGTGGGATTGCCCAGCGCATCGCGCCGGTACTTTATGCTGCCGTGCACGCTGTGCTCTGCCGTCAGCCAGCCGCTGCGGTCATACGCAAAGCGCACCCTGTCCGCCTGCATGTGGTGCAGCCGTTCCCCTTCTTCCGTGGGGGTGAGCGTCACTTCCGTTATCTGGTCAAGACGGTTGTAGCTGAAGGTCCGTGTACTGTGCTGCGTGTCACTGCGCAGCAGGCGGCCCAGCGCATCACGCTCCTGTCGCTCATTACGCATCCCTCCTTCTGTGCCCTGCGTCTGGATGATGACCGGGAACCCGCCCGCATTCAGCGCAAACATCCGTATCAGACCGTCCGGGCGCTGTTCTCCCGTCAGCCGTCCGTCGCCGTCGTAGCTGAACCGGTACTGAGCCCCATTGCCGTTGCTCAGACTGGCAACCAGCCCTTCCGGGGTGTACTGCCAGCGCGTCTCCCGTTTCTCTTCATCCGTATGGAGCGCCAGCAGCCCGCGCGGCGTATACTGCCAGGACTGCACACTGCCCGTGATGCGACGGTGCCGGATGTACCACCAGCGCCCACCAGCGCCCACCAGCGTGTGAACTTCATCAACAAAAAGGATTACCGGCTGCGGCGAGTGCGCGGCCTCTTCCAGCAACGCTTTCAGGCGAGATTCAAACTCACCCTTCATGGACGCCCCAGCCAGCAGCGCGCCAACATCCAGTGAAAGCAACCGCACGTTACGCAGTGAAGGCGGTACTTCCCCCCCGGCAATCGCCAGCGCGAATCCTTCCACCACTGCCGTTTTCCCGACTCCCGCTTCGCCGGTCAGTAGCGGGTTGTTCTGGCGACGGCGCAGCAGAATATCCGTCATAGTACGGATCTCGTGTTCGCGACCGGTGACCGGATCGATATTGCCTTCACGGGCCAGCGCAGTCATGTCCTGACAGTATTTCGCCAGCGCGGATTTGCTTCCAGTTGATTCGCCGGCAAAGACCTGGCTAGCTTCCCCCGGTACTGCAGAATTTAAATCCGAGCCGTCATAAGGCATTTCTGTTAATTCAGGAGATGAAGTGATTAAAGACGGAAGAATATCTAATAGTTCATCTACCGGTAGCTCTGCCAATGGCGCACAAATATTTTTTAACACCCGACACAATTCTGGCGTGGTTAACCAGGCAAGTAATAACCATCCACTACGAATTTTTTGATCGCCAAAGCGGATACTTGCCAACATCCAGGCTTTTTCAACAGAAAGATCGATATGATGGGAAAAATCGTTAATTACACTCGCTCCGGCAGGCAATATATTCAATTGCTGAATTAACGCCTTCTCAACATCAGCAGATGTTATTTGATAATGTCGAAGCACATTGTGAATGTCATTCTCTGGTTGTTGTATTAACTGATGCAACCAATGCGTCAGTTCGTAGACTGGCCCCCTGAATCTCCAGACAACCAATATCACTTAAATAAGTGATAGTCTTAATACTAGTTTTTAGACTA
>NZ_JAYQWM010000194.1:0-2405 GCF_036662595.1 Escherichia sp. Lx600-2
ATGAAATCTTAGCAAAACAGAAATAATTCATTCTTTGAATGGATAAATAGTACGCAGAATTTTTTGCTAACAAAATATTTGTTAAATAATGGCGAATATTTATACTATTTTGCGCTTATTTCTTGCGCCAAAGGCGGTGCGGCACTAGACTAGTCGCCTGTTTTTTTAGATTGATGTCAATACAATGCGTGTTTCTGATTTTACTTTTCAATTACCTGAAGAACTGATTGCCCACTATCCACAGGCGGAACGTAGCGCTTGCCGCTTATTAAGTCTGGATGGAAGCTCGGGGCAGCTAACGCATGGTGTTTTTACAGATGTTCTAGAAAAATTGGAGAAAGGGGATTTACTGGTATTCAATAATACCCGCGTGATCCCAGCAAGGTTGTTTGGTCGCAAAGTCAGCGGCGGTAAAATTGAAGTTCTCATTGAGCGTATGTTAGATCAACACCGTGTATTAGCCCATGTTCGCGCATCAAAAGCACCGAAAGAGGGGGCTGAACTGTTGTTGGGTGAAGATGAAAGTGTCAAAGCCACGATGATGGCGCGTCACGGTGCCTTATTTGAACTGCGTTTTGATGATGAACGGGATGTTTTGAGCATTTTAAACCAAATTGGTCATATGCCATTACCCCCTTACATCGACCGGCCTGATGAAGAAGCGGATAAAGAGCTTTATCAAACTGTGTATAGTGAAAAACCGGGGGCTGTAGCAGCGCCAACGGCGGGTTTGCACTTTGACGAGCCTTTACTTGAAGCTTTGCGCCAAAAAGGCGTTGAAATGGCATTTGTTACCTTACATGTCGGCGCAGGTACTTTCCAACCTGTTCGTGTTGATACTATCGAAGATCACATTATGCACTCCGAATATGCGGAAGTGCCACAAGATGTGGTTGATGCGGTATTAGCCTGTAAGGCGCGTGGCAATCGCGTTGTTGCTGTAGGAACAACGTCTGTGCGCTCACTGGAAAGTGCGGCTAAAGCTAGCCAAGATGCCTTGATTGCTCCATTTTTTGATGATACCCAGATTTTTATTTATCCCGGGTATGAATATCAAGTGATAGACGCACTTATCACTAATTTCCACTTACCAGAATCAACATTAATTATGTTGGTTTCTGCGTTTGCGGGATATAAAAATACTATCAATGCGTACAAAGAGGCGGTTGAACAAAAGTATCGTTTCTTTAGTTACGGTGATGCTATGTTCATCACACCCAATGCGAATGCACCATTCGAAAAAATTGGGGAATAATCAGTTCGAGCGGTGGCGTTGGCTGCTTGCTTAGCAAATTAATATTATCGACAGCATCAGACTGTTTTTCTGATGCTTGGAGGCAAACGTGAAATATGAATTACAAACGACTAGCGGCAATGCACGTCGTGGTCGCTTAGTATTTGAGCGTGGTGTGGTAGAAACCCCCGCGTTTATGCCAGTAGGCACCTACGGTACTGTAAAAGGCATGACACCTGAAGAAGTAAAAGAAACGGGTGCTCAAATTCTTCTAGGGAATACTTTCCACCTGTGGCTGCGTCCAGGGCAAGAGGTCATGAAGCTCCATGGTGATCTTCATGATTTTATGCAATGGCAGGGGCCGATATTGACGGATTCAGGGGGGTTCCAAGTCTTTAGTCTTGGCGCAATGCGCAAAATTAAAGAGGAGGGCGTGCATTTTCGTAACCCAATAAATGGTGAGAAAATTTTCCTAAGCCCTGAAAAATCAATGGAAATTCAGTACGACCTCGGTTCAGATATTGTGATGATTTTTGACGAGTGTACGCCATATCCGGCAGATTGGGATTACGCAAAGACATCAATGGAAATGTCGTTACGTTGGGCTGCTCGTAGCCGCCAACGTTTTGACGAATTGAACAATAAAAATGCACTATTTGGCATTATCCAAGGCAGCGTTTACGAAGATTTACGAGATATTTCAGTTAAGGGGCTGGTGGAAATTGGCTTCGATGGGTACGCTGTAGGCGGCCTAGCTGTAGGCGAACCAAAAGAAGATATGCACCGCATCTTAGAGCATGTTTGCCCTCAAATTCCGGCAGATAAACCACGTTACTTAATGGGGGTGGGCAAACCGGAAGATTTAGTGGAAGGTGTTCGCCGTGGCATTGATATGTTTGATTGTGTGATGCCGACACGAAATGCACGTAATGGGCATTTATTTGTCACACATGGCGTGGTAAAAATTCGTAATGCTAAGTATAAATCAGATACATCGACACTGGATGCCGATTGTGACTGCTATACTTGTCGCCATTATAGCCGCGCTTATTTACATCACCTTGATAGGTGTAATGAAATTCTTGGTGCAAGGCTCAATACCATTCATAATTTACGTTATTATCAACGTTTGATGGCCGGTATTCGCCAAGCAATCGAAAATGGAAAATTT
>NZ_JAYQWM010000195.1:0-2328 GCF_036662595.1 Escherichia sp. Lx600-2
GGATATCGCACAAAGCCAACATATTGATATTGATATTGCTCAATTGGAGAAACAACTGGGTTGCCCTGTCATTCCAATGGTTTCAACACGTGCGACTGGTATTAATGAATTAAAGAAAACCATTGATACTCATCCACAAAATAGCCAAAAAGCCCTTGTCGAATATCCACCTCAATTATTACAAGCGGTAGACTCACTGTCAGATCAAATATCATCACAGCAATTTAGCCACCAACAACGCCGCTGGTTAGCATTACAAATCCTCGAAGGGGATATTTACAGCCGCCAACGTGCAGAAATAACAGAAGAGCAATTACTTTCGACACGCCAACAACTTAAAGAGAGTTTGAATGAAGAACCCGAGTTACTCATTGCAGACTCTCGCTATCAGTCTATTGCGACTATTTGCCATGCCGCTATTAATAATAGTGCTGCTGAACCCAACAAATTAACGCAATCACTGGATAGATTTATTCTCAGTCGCTGGCTTGGTGTCCCGATTTTCTTGTTTGTCATGTACCTGATGTTTGTATTAGCAATTAATATCGGAGGAGCACTACAACCTTTCTTCGAGGGGGCATCAGAAGCCATATTTATTCATGGTCTCCAGTGGCTGGGAGATTATTTGAGTTTCCCTGATTGGCTAACCATCTTCCTTGCCCAAGGTGTTGGTGGTGGTATTAATACCGTTTTACCACTCGTACCACAAATCGGGATGATGTACCTATTTCTTTCAATACTCGAAGACTCCGGCTATATGGCTCGTGCGGCATTTGTAATGGACAGGCTCATGCAAGCACTGGGCTTACCCGGCAAATCATTTGTGCCCTTAATTGTTGGCTTTGGCTGTAACGTTCCTTCCATTATGGGCGCACGTACTCTTGATGCACCGCGTGAAAGGCTGATTACTGTTCTAATGGCACCATTTATGTCTTGCGGCGCAAGGCTGGCAATTTTTGCAGTATTTGCCGCGGCCTTTTTCGGTAAAAACGGCGCTAGTGTTGTCTTTTCCCTGTATATTTTAGGGATTGTGGTCGCTATCCTGACAGGATTGCTACTCAAACACACTTTAATGCGCGGTGAAGCCTCCCCTTTCGTTATGGAATTACCGGTTTATCACGTTCCTCACGTCAAAACGTTACTGATCCAAACTTGGCAACGCTTGAAAGGCTTTGTGGTACGTGCTGGTAAGGTTATCGTCGTTGCCAGTATCTTTATCGGTGCATTAAACAGCTTCTCCTTCTCAGGTAAACCCGTTGATAATATTAATGATTCGGCACTGGCTTCGGTCAGTAAAGTTATCACGCCTGCATTACAGCCAATCGGCGTTCACGCGGACAACTGGCAAGCCACCGTCGGATTAATCACGGGAGCAATGGCCAAAGAAGTGGTCGTGGGTACATTAAATACCCTGTATACCGCCGAAGCGATCACCGCCGAACCATTTGATGCTGAATCTTTCAATTTGTGGGAAGAGTTAGAGGATGCGGTATCCGATACTTGGGATAGCTTAAAAGAAACCTTTACATTAAGTGCGCTATCGAACCCTATCGAAGCCAGTAAAGGGGACGGTGAGATGGAGTCAGGCTCTATGGGTACCATGGCGGCGAAATTTGGTTCTGGCATCGCGGCTTATAGTTATCTAATTTTTGTCTTGCTATATGTGCCTTGCGTATCTGTGATGGGGGCTATCGCTCGCGAAACCAATAAAAGCTGGATGAGTTTTTCCATTCTTTGGGGGCTCAATGTGGCCTATAGCCTTTCTGCACTGTTTTACCAAATAGCGACATTCAGTGAGCACCCACAAAGTAGCTTAATAACTATCATTGCGGTAGTTGCTTTCAATCTTGTTTTACTTATGTTCTTACGCCGTGTCCGTAGTCGGGTCACATTGAATATAAAAAGTAAAACTGCGGCGCAATGCTCTGGATGTTCAGGCAATGCCTGCCACTAAGGAATAACGTGATGGTCAGCTTGTTACAAGTTCGAGATTTAATCGCCTTATATGGGCAAGCTGACATCACTTTACTGAGTGAGCGCCTCAATACCCCAATTCCGTTAGTCCAAGCCATGGCTGAAAAGCTAGTGAGTCTAGGCAAAATTGAAAAAGTCGATGTGAGTGCTTGTTTGACAGGTAGCAGTTGCAAGGGTTGCCCCGAAAGCACCGACTGTGCGCACTTTGTGTATAAGATAAAGTGAGGCACCTTGAAGGAATGTCATAAACCTGCAATTCTTTTTATCGCATAGTTGAATTCTTAAAAAACCAGACCTCTGCCGGAATATTGGGGTTTAGTTTGTGTCAATAAATCATTAACCATCATCGATTCC
>NZ_JAYQWM010000196.1:0-2320 GCF_036662595.1 Escherichia sp. Lx600-2
ACGGGAAGTTTCGGCCCTTACGGATGCCCGGAAAACCTTAGCGTACGATTTTTTCCGAATTCTGCGGGCTCCCCTATTAGCCACACTCGCAAGCCAAGCAGAGTCGGCTTAAATTCTATTGAGTGTTGTAACTACTAGCTTAAATGGCGTTCAACTTCCTCGATTTTACAGCACTACTAATTGTCCCTCGACTACAGGCCATAATTTTCTGTACCTGACTCCAGGAACTACCGCTATCGAGCAACCGATTGATGGCATCGTATCGCTCCTTATTGGCCTGTCGCCCCTTATACCTTCCCTCTTTTTGAGCTTTACTAATCCCCTGTCTTTGACGTTCCCGGCGTTGTTCATAGTCACGACGTGCCACAGCAGCCAGCATGTCGAGCAACATATCGTTAATTGCAGCAAACATGCGGCTATCAAAATCATGGCTTCCTGAAGCTATCCATGTTGTCGGAACGTTGATGGCCATCACTCGTATATCTTTCTGCCTAATCAATTTTTTCAAGCTGTTCCAGTCTTCGCCAGTCAGACGTGAGAGCCGATCTACATCCTCAATTAAGAGAATATCGTTGTGCCGGCAGTCTTTGAGCAACCTGAATAATTCAGGCCGGTCAAGCCTCGAACCAGATTCATTCTCAATGTAGTAATTGCAAATGTTCAGCCCACGTTCCTCGGCAAAACTATCAATCGCAGCCAGAGCGCGAGAAGCATCTTGTTCAGATGTAGAGGCGCGTAAATAAGCCCGGACAAAGCCTTTCGGTACAGTTTGAGTCACAGTGTAGAACCAGTTCGATTTAGGTAGTTAAAGCATAACTATACAGTACCCGTTATGGGTGGTATTTAAAAGGCATACTCTAAAAGAACCGAAAAAACAAATAATGAGTAAATGTGACATCGTCACCCATACTCATAAACTCACATGCTCATATACACAACAAACTCAAATGAGTATATGCTCTTTAACTCATAAACTCATATTAACCTTTACTCATGCAAAGAGTATGGTAAACTCAAAAACTCACAAGAGTAATTGAGTAGATACACAATTGAGGGTTTGAGTATGAAAGTAATCTCATTTCTGAATCCGAAAGGGGGTTCAGGTAAAACAACTGCCGTAATCAACATAGCCACTGCGTTGAGCAGAAGCGGATACAACATTGCTGTGGTAGATACAGATCCACAAATGAGCCTGACGAACTGGAGCAAAGCGGGCAAGGCAGCATTTGACGTATTTACAGCTGCATCTGAAAAAGACGTCTATGGAATCCGAAAAGATCTGGCGGACTATGACTTTGCTATTGTGGACGGGGCAGGTTCGCTCTCAGTAATCACCTCCGCAGCCGTCATGGTAAGCGATCTGGTAATTATCCCTGTTACACCCAGCCCCCTGGATTTCTCCGCAGCAGGAAGCGTCGTTACTGTTCTGGAAGCACAGGCTTACAGCCGCAAAGTTGAAGCCCGCTTTCTGATCACCCGTAAGATAGAAATGGCAACCATGCTCAATGTGCTGAAAGAAAGTATCAAAGACACTGGTGTTAAATCTTTCCGTACGGCCATTACACAACGTCAGGTTTACGTGAAATCAATTCTGGATGGTGACAGCGTGTTTGAATCCAGTGATGGCGCAGCAAAAGGTGAAATAGAAATCCTTACAAAAGAGATAGTTAGTACATTTGAGTAATTACTCATTCACTCATATAATCAAATAAGTATAACAACCGGAGTAACCTTAATGTCACTTGAAAAAGCGCATACGGCAGTAAAAAAAATGACCTTTGGTGAAAACAGAGATCTGGAACGAGTAGTAACAGCACCAGTATCATCTGGAAAAATCAAACGTGTTAACGTCAATTTTGACGAAGAAAAACACACCCGGTTTAAGGCTGCATGTGCCAAAAAAGGTACATCGATCACAGATGTGGTGAACCAGCTTGTAGATAAATGGCTCAAAGAGAACGAATAATATCTGAGGAATATCATGGATAAAAACGTCGTTGATGCGCTGAAAACGCTATTAGAAGCGTTACCGGAAGAGGTGGTAACAGAAGTCACATCAAAACTAAATCCTTCGGCAAGCCATATTCCTGAAGAAAACAGTAAGCAATTGACAGCAAAAGCAAGACTACTGAATTTCCGGCTAACCGAAGCCTATGAAGAAATCCTGGAAGTCGAAGCTATCAGAACAGGCCAGAGCAAAACTACCGTTCTAAAGGCAGCACTGGCGATGTACAACAGCCAGGAGGCTTTGTTGAATAAATCGAACTTTTGCTGAGTTGAAGGATCAGATCACGCATCTTCCCGACAACGCAGACCGTTC
>NZ_JAYQWM010000197.1:0-2274 GCF_036662595.1 Escherichia sp. Lx600-2
TTCATCAGTCGCCAGACTCTGTTCACTCCGCACTGTTGCCCGCTGTCCCGCAGATCTAAATGGATTTTGCGATAACCGTAAGCGTACAGCGAGGGCCGTATTGACGGGGATGTGTTATTCAGCTGGCAGTGCTATGCGCCACGGAAGCAGTTCGCTGACCCGGTTGACCGGCCAGTCTGCTATGACGCCAAGCACATGGCGAAGGTAGCTTTCTGGATCCACGTCATTCAGTTTGCACGTCCCGATCAGGCTGTACAGTAGCGCTCCCCGCTCACCACCATGGTCAGAGCCGAAGAACAGGAAGTTTTTACGACCCAGACTGACCGCCCGCAGGGCATTTTCAGCGATGTTGTTGTCGATTTCCACCCAGCCATCGTTCGCATAGTACGTCAGTGCCGGCCACTGGTTAAGTGCGTACGCGAACGCCTTCGCCAACTCTGAGTGTCGCGACAGGGTCTTCATCTTTTCACGCAACCAGCTTTCCAGGGATTTCAACAGCGGTTTCGTTTTTCGCTGACGTTCAGCAAGCCGCTGCTCTGCCGGCATTCCCCTTATATCCGCCTCTATGGCGTACAACTGACCGATCTGCTCCAGGGCTGCTTCCGTCAGTGCTGACGGGATGCGGACGTGCACATCGTGGATCTTTCGGCGGGCATGAGCCCAGCAGGCAGCTTCCGTTATCCGACCATTGCGATACAGCTCGTTGAACCCGGCGTACGCATCCGCTTGCAGCACACCGCTGAAGCAAGCAAGATGAGTCTGCGGATGGATGCCTTTTCTGTCCGGGCTGTAAGCGAACCACACTGCAGGTGCCAACGCTGACCCGGCATTGCGGTCATCACGAACATGATCTTACCCAGCAATAGTGGACACGCGGCTAAGTGAGTAAACTCTCAGTCAGAGGTGACTCACATGACAAAAACAGTATCAACCAGTAAAAAACCCCGTAAACAGCATTCGCCTGAATTTCGCAGTGAAGCCCTGAAGCTTGCTGAACGCATCGGTGTTACTGCCGCAGCCCGTGAACTCAGCCTGTATGAATCACAGCTCTACAACTGGCGCAGTAAACAGCAAAATCAGCAGACGTCTTCTGAACGTGAACTGGAGATGTCTACCGAGATTGCACGTCTCAAACGCCAGCTGGCAGAACGGGATGAAGAGCTGGCTATCCTCCAAAAGGCCGCGACATACTTCGCGAAGCGCCTGAAATGAAGTATGTCTTTATTGAAAAACATCAGGCTGAGTTCAGCATCAAAGCAATGTGCCGCGTGCTCCGGGTGGCCCGCAGCGGCTGGTATACGTGGTGTCAGCGGCGGACAAGGATAAGCACGCGTCAGCAGTTCCGCCAACACTGCGACAGCGTTGTCCTCGCGGCTTTTACCCGGTCAAAACAGCGTTACGGTGCCCCACGCCTGACGGATGAACTGCGTGCTCAGGGTTACCCCTTTAACGTAAAAACCGTGGCGGCAAGCCTGCGCCGTCAGGGACTGAGGGCAAAGGCCTCCCGGAAGTTCAGCCCGGTCAGCTACCGCGCACACGGCCTGCCTGTGTCAGAAAATCTGTTGGAGCAGGATTTTTACGCCAGTGGCCCGAACCAGAAGTGGGCAGGAGACATCACGTACTTACGTACAGATAAAGGCTGGCTGTATCTGGCAGTGGTCATTGACCTGTGGTCACGTGCCGTTATTGGCTGGTCAATGTCGCCACGCATGACGGCGCAACTGGCCTGCGATGCCCTGCAGATGGCGCTGTGGCGGCGTAAGAGGCCCCGGAACGTTATCGTTCACACGGACCGTGGAGGCCAGTACTGTTCAGCAGATTATCAGGTGCAACTGAAGCGGCATAATCTGCGTGGAAGTATGAGCGCAAAAGGTTGCTGCTACGATAATGCCTGCGTGGAAAGCTTCTTTCATTCGCTGAAAGTGGAATGTATCCATGGAGAACACTTTATCAGCCGGGAAATAATGCGGGCAACGGTGTTTAATTATATCGAATGTGATTACAATCGGTGGCGGCGGCACAGTTGGTGTGGCGGCCTCAGTCCGGAACAATTTGAAAACCAGAACCTCGCTTAGGCCTGTGTCCATATTACGTGGGTAGGATCATTTCGCCTGCCGGGAGTCACATTTTTCTGCATATCTGACACTTTGGTTCCCACTACTTATTTGGTGGACACCACTTTGTCTAATTCGTCAGATTCTGGGTAATGACTCCAACTTATTGATAGTGTTTTATGTTCAGATAATGCCCGATGACTTTGTCATGCAGCTCCAC
>NZ_JAYQWM010000198.1:0-2245 GCF_036662595.1 Escherichia sp. Lx600-2
CATCAAACCGGATACTCCGTATCCAGTATATGCGCAACCATCAATGACTGGAAATGCAATAATTGAAACTCAACACAATGAAAAAGCATCTCTGGCTATGACTACCACATCATTATTAACAGCGATGTCAATTGCCTGTCAGAATCAGATTGACGTGTGCAACCCCGGGAATTTACGTGGGCCTGTTAATATTTACACTATGGTTCTGGCTGATTCCTGAGAAAGGAAAAAGACCGGGGGGAAGGTGTTAGTGAAATAATTTTAGGAGGTGTTAAGAATGAGAAACATGAATGATATTTCGTGGTAAATAACACAGTATGAACTGAATTAACCTTATCGGTTTATTAAACATCAGATCTACAGATATTCTGTATTTCTCAGAACATTAGGTCTGAACAGCAGCTATTTCGCTATTATAGCGGGAGTTGCTGCTACTTTACTAACCCATTAATGAAAAGAGAGGCTTTTATGTGCTTACTTGCACCAGAAAATCCTTATCCGATATATGCACTACCACCGCTGGTGAGAAATGCAATAATTGAAACTCAAAAAAATACACAGGCACCTTTGGCTATGGTGGCGACATCCGCATTAACAGCGTTCTCAAGTGCCTGTCAGAATCAGATTGACGTGTGCAGACCTGGAAATTTACGTGGGCCTGTTAATCTTTACTCTCTGATTCTGGCTGATTCCGGTGAAAGGAAAACGACCGTGGATAAAGTGTTTATGAAAGCATTTTATCTCAGGGATGAAGCCCTGGCGGAAGAATACGCGAAACTGGTTGAGAATTACAGTACAGAAAAGGAAATATGGGAGCAAAAGCAAAAAGCACTGGAGTCAAAATTGCATAAAGAAATTCGCGCCGGTAAAGATTGTAAGGCAACAGAGTCAGAGCTTAAAAGACATCTGAATAAATGTCCTGTTCCGCCGCAGATACGCCGGACAATTTTCAATGAGACAACGATAGAGGGAATGTTAAAATATTATTCCGACAGCAATCGCTCTTTTGCTCTTGTATCCAGTGAAGGAGGAATAATTTTTGATGGCCGGGCAATGAGTAAACTTGGAATACTTAACTCTTTGTGGGATGGTGGTTCTCTTTTCATCGACAGGAAATCATCTCCCGGAATTATTTTGAAGGATCCAAGACTGACGGTATCGGTGATGATTCAGCCTGATGTTTACCAGAAAGGTTTTTGTACGCGAAAAAAAGAACTTGTGAAAACGTCAGGACATCATGCAAGGTTTTTGATGTGTCAACCAACATCAACGCAGGGGACAAGGATAATAACCGGAGATAATTATTCATCACAGTATCAGGATTTGTTTGAACAGAGGATCAATGAGCTTATTGATGAAAATCTGGCGATGAGTGGTGAACGACGTTGCCTTCACTTTTCTCCTCAGGCTGCCAGAATCTGGACGGATTATTACAACGATGTGGAATCGAAGCTGGGGGGATTGGGGCCTTTAAGACATTGCCGGGAATATGCTGCTAAAAATGCAGAGTATATGGCAAGACTGGCAGGACTTATTCACCATTCGAGCGGTGAAGAGGGGGACATTTCCCCTTACACTGCAGAAATGGCGAGAGAATTAGCAATATGGTACGGTAATGAGTATGTGCGGTTGTCTAATCCGTTAACTTTTGACAACCCTGCCCTGACCGTACCTGTGCGACTCATTCCAGAGGAGCTTGAACTTTTCAACTGGATAAAAAGCTATTGCATTGAGAAGGGGATCCCCTGTATGAAAAAAAATGATATTTTACAGCGTGGTCCGAACCGTTTCCGGAAAAAGGATAAAATCAACTGGTTACTGGATTTACTGTATGAACAAAACAGAGTTGTACCGGTTATTGAGGGAAAAACGTTGTGTGTCGCACCTAACTTTGACCTCTGAACGACTTAATCGTTGACTAACATATAGTCTCCTCTGCTACTTGCGGAGGAGACTAATGCCTTTACCATGTCAGCGTTGTATTAGAAAACTCTGGTACAGGTCAGTCAGTAAATATAACTGGTGTAACCACTATTTACTATTGGATATCCTGTTGCTCAGGATATTGTCGGCTTTAGTCTGAGATGAGGTGGGGCCTTCATTGTTTTCGTATTCAATAAATAATTTAGGTTAATTAGTATTATTAATGGGAGTTATGGTATTGTGTGGTGGTATCTGTGGTATAACTTATCTCTTTTTATCGTAATGTCTCCCCATATACTAATTAACCTAAATTATTTATTGA
>NZ_JAYQWM010000199.1:0-2178 GCF_036662595.1 Escherichia sp. Lx600-2
GGGTGTGTGGAAAAGGTTGGGGTAAGCCGTTCGGGGGTGCTTGTTTTGGGGGGTTAAAATTGTGGTTATTTTTTGCGCAATTCTCGCGCGTGATCCTTGTATTTATACTTAAGGGATAAATGGCGGATATGAAATAGTGGTTTAGCCCAGTAATGACGAGGCTTTGAGTGGGTTTTGACAGGTCAAAGAAAATGGAGCAGAATTGAGGCGTTTTTAATCGGCGTTGGGGAGTGCGTCAACACTCCCCAACATTTCGAATGTGTCACCTCAGCGGCAAACTCTGGTGACATGTACTGGCTCGCAATGCACAGGTACGTGATGAATATACCACATCAAATCACAGCCTGCCCAGATCGGAGCAGGCTTAATGTCAGAAGATAAATTCCTTTCGGACTACAGCCCCCGTGATGCAGTTTGGGATACCCAGCGCACGCTTACCGATTCTGTCGGGGGTATCTACCAGACTGCTGCTGAATTCGAGCGCTATGCACTCCGTATGGCCTCCTGTAGCGGTTTGTTACGTTTTGGTTGGTCTACCATCATGGAAACCGGAGAAACGCGCCTACGGCTTCGTAGTGCGCAATTTTGCCGTGTCCGTCATTGCCCTGTCTGCCAGTGGAGAAGAACCCTCATGTGGCAAGCCCGTTTTTATCAGGCTCTACCGAAAATCGTTGTGGATTACCCGTCTTCCCGATGGTTGTTTCTGACGTTAACTGTCAGGAACTGCGAGATAGGTGAACTTGGAACAGTCCTTACAGCAATGAATGCGGCGTTTAAGCGAATGGAAAAGCGAAAGGAGCTATCACCTGTTCAGGGGTGGATCAGGGCTACGGAGGTGACGCGAGGTAAGGATGGCAGCGCACATCCGCATTTTCACTGTCTGCTGATGGTGCAACCTTCTTGGTTTAAAGGGAAGAACTACGTTAAGCACGAACGTTGGGTAGAACTCTGGCGCGATTGCTTGCGGGTGAACTATGAGCCGAATATCGATATTCGGGCAGTAAAAACTAAGACAGGTGAGGTTGTGGCCAACGTTGCCGAGCAACTGCAAAGCGCGGTTGCTGAAACGCTGAAATACTCCGTTAAACCGGAAGATATGGCAAACGATCCTGAGTGGTTTCTTGAGCTGACGCGGCAGCTTCACAAGCGCCGTTTTATCTCGACCGGTGGGGCGCTAAAAAACGTCCTCCAGTTGGATCGAGAAACCAATGAGGATCTTGTCATTGCCGACGATGTAGGGGATGGCACTGATGACGGGAAGCGGACGGCGTTTGTCTGGGATTCAGGTAAACGGCGTTACAAACGCGCCCCTGAGAAGGATAAATCGGATTAACGTATGAATATTAATATTGAATACCTGAATGGAAATAAGACTATTGGTTTATTTTTTTTAAGAAGTGAAGCGGTGATTCCTGACAGGTTTAAAAACCTTATTTTGCTTATTGATGGATTAAGTTTTGGCACATTTGGTTTTCATCCGCACGAAGGTTTTGAGGATGAATTAATTTTATATATTCAGAAAACAAACGAGAGGGTAAAAACTCTTTTTGTGAAAATAGATTTAAACGGTATCAAGTTTGGATTTTTAAGAACGCATTCTTAGTTCTGGAAAAGAGCCAGCGGCAGGCTGAGGTGATAGGTACGAGATTGCATGCAATCTCTAGTGCTCTGTCTATCCTGCATTATCCTCAGCATTATCCTCAGCATTATCCTCAGCCTTGCCAACTCGACACCAATGCAGGATAGACAATCCGATGTCAAATGTTAACACTCTGCGAGTGGTACATTTTCCCCGGATTATCGTCCTGAGCCTGCCGCTGGCTCTCTTTCTACCGCCTCGCTTTGCTCGTTGCTCAACGCCTCACAGACACGGATTAAAATCCGCATCCGTTCACCGTTTTTTAAAGTCCGTTAAAAGCATGATGCCATCTCCGAGAGTTAATCTCGTCAAATGCTAAATCGTGGGGGTCCCCTTTGGGGTTCCGATTTAGTGATTGACGACACCACCGATTAAAAAACTTATGCGGGGTGGATGGTTTCACGAAGTGAGGCCATCCACCTGTAAGACAGGGTTTTGTTTTTATTCCCTGTTTTGGTGATCGGGTGTGTGGAAAAGGTTGGGGTAAGCCGTTCGGGGGTGCTTGTTTTGGGGGGTTAAAATTGTGGTTATTTTTTGCG
>NZ_JAYQWM010000200.1:0-2128 GCF_036662595.1 Escherichia sp. Lx600-2
CTATTAGTTGATGACGACCGTGAACTCACGTCGCTATTAAAAGAACTGCTAGAAATGGAAGGCTTCAATGTTGTCATCGCTTATGATGGTGAACAAGCATTACAACAAATTGACTCATCCATTGATCTACTCTTACTTGATGTCATGATGCCGAAAAAAAATGGTATTGAGACATTAAAAGAACTGCGTCAAATACACCAAACGCCGGTGATCATGTTAACTGCCCGCGGCAGTGAACTAGATAAAGTACTGGGCTTAGAATTAGGTGCAGACGATTACTTACCAAAACCATTCAATGACCGCGAACTGGTTGCCCGCATTCGTGCTTTATTACGTCGCTCAAACTGGAGCGAACAAACGCAAGGCGACAACAGCAATACCCCTGTCTTGCAAGTTGATAAGCTGCAGCTTAACCCTGGTCGCCAAGAAGCTAGCTTTGATAACGAAATTTTGGACTTAACAGGGACTGAATTTACTTTGTTATATCTGCTTGCACAGCATTTAGGCCAAGTAGTGTCTCGTGAGCATCTTAGCCAAGAAGTTCTCGGGAAACGCTTAACACCGTTTGACCGTGCAATCGATATGCATATTTCAAACCTACGTCGTAAACTTCCTGAACGTACTGATGGCCAGCCATGGTTTAAAACCCTGCGCGGTCGAGGGTACTTAATGGTTTCTGCCACATGATCAACAGCTTAACCGCCAGGATCTTTGCGATTTTCTGGTTCACCCTCGCACTAGTATTAATGCTAGTGCTGATGGTGCCCAAGCTCGATTCTCGGCAAATCACCGTCCTTATGGAAAGTGAACAACGCCAAGGGGAAATGCTTGAGCAGCATATAGAAGCAGAACTTGCGCAAGCTCCAATGAATGACTTACTTTGGTGGCGTCGTATTTCTAATGCCATCAAAAAATGGGCACCGCCTGGGCAACGGTTAATTATCGTCACCAGCGAAGGTCGTGTTATCGGTGCAATGCCAAGTGAAATGCAAGTTATTCGTAACTTCATTGGGCAATCAGATAACGCCGATCACCCCAAAAAGAAAAAATACGGTCGCGCTGAAATTTTAGGGCCTTTTTCTATCCGTGATGGAGAAGACCACTATCAACTGTACTTAGTTCGCCCATCTAGCAGCCCGCAATCTGACTTTATTAACTTATTATTTGATAGGCCATTCTTATTACTGATTGCCACAATGCTAATCAGTGCTCCGCTCTTATTATGGCTATCTTGGAGCCTCGCACGCCCTGCCCGTAAATTAAAAATGGCGGCAGATGACGTTGCCAAAGGGAACTTGCGGCCCCACCCTGAACTGGAAGCCGGTCCACAAGAGTTCCTTTCTGCGGGGAACAGCTTTAACCAGATGATCAGCGCTCTTGATGGCATGGTTAGTGCTCAACAACGTTTAATTTCTGATATCTCCCATGAATTACGCACTCCGCTGACACGGTTACAATTGGCAACCGCATTACTGCGTCGTCGCCATGGTGAAAGTAAAGAACTTGAACGCATCGAAACAGAAACGCACCGTTTGGACAGCATGATCAATGACTTGCTTGTTCTGTCCCGTAGCCAGCACAAAAACGAAATCCTCCGTGAAAACATCAAGGCAGATGAACTTTGGGGTGATATTTTAGATGACGCAAGTTTCGAAGCGGAACAAATGAACAAAACGCTTGATGTAACTTCTCATCCAGGCCCTTGGCCATTGTACTGTAACCCTTCCGCGGTGGGTAGTGCATTTGAAAATATCGTGCGTAATGCTTTGCGTTACTCAAACACCCATATTGCTGTTGATTTTAAAGAAGAAAACAACGGTATTCTGATCACTGTAGATGATGACGGCCCCGGTGTTAGCCCTGCTGACCGTGAACATATTTTCCGCCCGTTCTACCGCACGGATGAAGCTAGGGACAGGGAAACTGGTGGTACTGGGTTAGGTCTTGCTATTGTTGAAACAGCCATAACACAACACAAAGGTTGGGTGAAAGCCGATGATAGCCCACTTGGTGGTTTAAGGTTACAAATTTGGTTACCTGAACACGGCCGTTAACCTAACGCTTAGTTTGAACCTTAAAGCCTTCTATTTTAAATAGAGGGCTTTTTTATTCCTACTCACAAAGCATG
>NZ_JAYQWM010000201.1:0-2114 GCF_036662595.1 Escherichia sp. Lx600-2
CAATTGTTTTTTCGAGTTCCAATATACGTTGTAAGGCATCTCTTAAAGTGCTCATTTGTCTATACTGATCTGCGGCAATTTGTGAATTTAATAATTTTAATGCAATGTTTTCATCCCGGAATTTGTTTTTTAATTTTTCAGCCTTAAGTGCTTTTTGTTTCCATTTTCGATGTTGATGATTTAAACTTCCTGTCGTTATGGAAGAGTTTTTTATTTGTTTGATTTTTTCGATAATTTTAGTGTGGTAATATGCACTACCATTACCGAGTCCTGATTCTACCTCAACCGCCCGAACACTGAGTTTTCGGGATGGTGCTATTTTCTGTGATTCACCGCGTAAAATACGGTCCAGAGCTGCCTCAAGCAGTAGCAGTGTGTTGTCTTTTTTACTCATCTGTTCTGATCTCTATTTCGGGCTGAAATGGAATGTATTCTATTGAAAAATCAGACATTACCTTCTCAGCTGCATGAATTTGTGTTAGGCAGTGAATATAAACAGCAGTAGATATCTCTGCGTTTTCACTCAAATATAAGATCAGTGCATTATGTTTGCTTTTCCACCAGGCAGCTTGTTCGCCATCAATAATACTACCATTTGTACTACAATCTATACAAAATGCTGGGTTAATGACCCCTTCCATCTCACAATCATATCCGTTCTTACAATAACTATGCAGAGTTCAGTGTAGCGTGATCCTTTTATCTTTCACCAATTTGTATAATTTCTCCCAACTTCTAAACATGATTGGCAAATCATCCCTGAGCTTCAGAATATCTTTGCCATGACTCCCTGAAAGTGTTTCGGTACCATGAAACCATGACCAGTATTTTTGGGTAATTTGCTCATTGCTTACTGTATCTATCATTTTCTGCAATTCTTTGTCGGCCTCGACTTCATCCAGGCGCGAAGGGATACCACCTTCGCAATACCACTCAGACATCTGGAGATAGAGGTGCTTGAATTGCTGTTTGATGGCTATCGCATTTCCCAATCTATTTTTTATTGTAAAAAAGGCAAGAGTCCTTCTGAACTGATGAGGGGAAAGCGCCCAGTGTTTTCCAATGTGAACATGATTTTTAATTTTTTCCTGACTATTCGGGTTGGAACGAAGGCATTCTGCGTAATCTTTTTCAGAAACGATTGCACCAGAGTATTTGGAGAAATTTGTGAGGCGTAGGGCCCAGCATGATATTCTTTTGGGTTGAGTTGAGCGCTGCCCCTGGGAAAGCCAAAGGCATTGCGCGAGTTCTTTATCCCGTGCAGTTGAAGCATCTTGTAGCAAATACTCTCTTAAGTGTTTCGTTAAGGCACTCATAACTTCGACTGCTTTTTGAACGATAGGGGCAACAACCCACTCAGTATGCCTTTCCCCCATTTTATGAGTCTTGCCTTTTAGAAAATGAAAGGTTCTGCCGCTGTAAACAGCATTGTAATAACTCTCAGATGTTAGCTCATAAAGTTCACTTTCCCGCATACCTGAGAATGCAGCACAGCAAACAAAACAGGCTGATGTAAGATTGCCTCGCTGTAAATGCCACCAGGAACCATTAGCATCTGTCGGGCGATCAGGGTAGTCAGTGAGAAGTTCAGATATGATTTCAGCTGGGTTAAAGGGGAAGAAGCGGGCCGCTTCTTTGGCAAAATGGTGTCTAAAAGCAGGGGTACCTTCTTCAGTCGTTAGCCACTTCCATTGGCCCGATATTATTTTGTTTTGAACCGCCTGTTCTCCTAACTTATAGTTTTCCTGAATGCGTCGTTCTGTTTCACCCAGTTGCTCCCTGTATTGCCATGCGGTATCTACGAGGTTTACTGCAAAGTGTAATAATTTATCTGCGATATCTTCCGGTATAGCCAGGGTTTGTGCTCTCTCAATTGCTTCATCTCGACATATTTTTTTACTTAAATTCGTAGGGCTGAATTTAATTTCTCGGTAATCAAGTCCCATCCATGGAAATAGTAGATAGGCTTGCTGAAGGGAACACAGTATATGAACTAAAGTCCCTGCGCTCTTTTTTTGTTCTTCAAGAAAGTTCAGATATTTCCCCCATATTTCAGGTTCGCATATACGAGAAATACTATCCAGGGAATTTGACATCAGATATTTATAACTCAT
>NZ_JAYQWM010000202.1:0-2085 GCF_036662595.1 Escherichia sp. Lx600-2
TAGCGACGGGCCGGGCGTGATTTATCCGGGTGTTGGGGGGATGGCCGCGCAGCGGCCAGCGCCCCTACAGGCACGATGACAACTGGATTACTGGCGTGATATTGGTTGAATGGCTCTGTATGGCTTTGTAAGAGGTTATCTTGGTTCGGGCTATACCTGAGTTAGTTTTTCTTGTTGAAGCAGCTCTATGGGGCTGTGAGGCGTTATTTGAGGGGGAAACATTGGCTGGATATGATTTTGTCTCCTTTGGATAGCCTGAACTGTTTAAATTTTTCCGTTCTCATCTCGATGATTGCTATCGTGGGATGTAGTGATGAATGCGCTGTGTCGCTGTTGGGCTGCATATCCTGAATACTCTGGATAACACCATCAGCACCGATGAACGCGGCTGTAAGTGGGGTTGGCGTATCTTTCATCCAGACCGCGCGGGGTTCTGCTGTTTTCCATGCGAGGATTAAGCCGGTGCTGTGATTTTCACCTGACATACCTTTCACCTGGTCAGCCTGTGTGACAGCCGCAGGTAACGTAATTAACTGACCATGTTCAAAGATCACCATGCAAGGTTCGGCGCTTGCCTGGTACGTGGTAGCCAGCAGGATGATACTGAATAGAGATTTCTTCATAATTCACCAAAATTTAAATATTGAGGTTAAATATAAGGCGCTATGAATCCTCTTTCAATATCACGCTGCTTTCGTCTATACTTCTTACAACGTCTAATCTGCTCCTTCGCAGGAAAGACAGAGGCCCATTACTTGCCGGTGATGGGCCTCATTCTTTTTATCCCCCCTGCATCAAACCTAATCGCTTACCTAAGAGATCGCAGCGCTCGCCGCAGTCTTTTGCTGAGGCGTACCGCAGCAACGCGAGGAACGAACAGCAAAAGCGAGGAAGCGCAAATGTGAGTTTATGACAGATAGCAATGACGCTCATTTGCTGAGTAGATAGTTATCCCCAGGGTTATTTTTAATAAATTTTTATATAATTTTTTCTTTTTAATAACCTTTTACCACTATGTAATACATTGATTTTTATAAATAAATAATACCTTCTTATGGGAATCAGCCCACCTTCTTATGGGAATCAGCCCACCTTTTTATGGGAATCAGCCCACCTTCTTATGGGAATCAGCCCACCTTCTTATGGGAATCAGCCCACCTTTTCATGTGATTTTGAAAAATAATTTACAAGATCCCTAAACGTGGTATTGTGGGGTATAAAAAATCACCCATAAAATGTGGATAACATGGATAAGATATTGAATAAAAAGGTTAATGTAAAACAGGCTAACGAATTGACTGAAGCCGCATATTATCTCTCTTTGAAGGCCAAGCGCATTCTGTGGCTGTGTCTTATGCAAACTTACTTCACCGCTTCATCCACTGATGATAGCGATAAACCTGATGTAGTATTGGGAGATGCTGTATTCAAAGTATCCGTTGCTGAATATGCAACCGTTTTCGGTGTGACACGGAATCAGGCTGTCAAAGATGTAAAAGATGGAGTAATTGAATTAAGCCGTTCTTCAGTCGTTTTTTACCCAAAAGAAGGTCGATATGATTGTGTTGCCAGACCCTGGCTTACTGAAGCTGGCAACCGTTCAGCAAGGGGGGTATGGGAAATAGAGTTTAACCATAAGCTACTTCCGTACATTTATGGACTTACCAGTCAGTTCACCACTTATTCATTGCATGATTGTGGAAGTCTACGAAATCCGCGCACAATAAGACTCTACGAAAGCCTCTGTCAGTTCAAATCAACTGGACTTTGGATAACCAATCATGCTTGGCTCAATGAGCGGTTCGTGCTACCTGAGTCTCAACAGAAAAATTTAGCCGAATTGAGACGATCTTTTTTAGATCCAGCGCTAAAACAAATCAATGAAAAAACCCCCTTAAAAGCATCTTACTCTATTGATAGTAATGGTAAATTTATATTCAGTGTCATCAACAAGCCATTAGCTGCATAGCTGTATGAGCTGACACACCGGCAGCGCCCGGCGAACATGGGGTGATTCCCATACCGGCAGCGCCCGGCGAACATGGGGTGATTCCCATACCGGCAGCGCCCGGCGAACATGGGGTG
>NZ_JAYQWM010000203.1:0-2082 GCF_036662595.1 Escherichia sp. Lx600-2
CTGATAGAAACAGAAGCCACTGGAGCACCTCAAAAACACCATCATACACTAAATCAGTAAGTTGGCAGCATCACCGCATTTTTTCGCGCAGCAGCAGGGTTTGCAGGAACTGGTGTGAGTCGGTGATAAAACCGTTTTGTAACGCCATTGTCGCTAACTGTTTCAGAATGGAATAAGTGCCATTGCCCTGAATATTCAGGTCAATACAGCTTGCAGTAAGAGCTGCCATTAATCGGACTCCATGAAAAAATATTTACGTTAATTGTAATAGCGGGGCGGGTTTGTGATGAGCGCGGATATGTCGTGAAGTCGTGACAATATAAAGCAGAGTGAAGGATAAATTTTGCGGCGTAAGGCACATATTAGTAGGTAAAATAAATCTTGTGAATAAAAAATCATTCTTTAATGATTTTGTGAATGTTTAAATGTCTCAGATAATTTGTCTAAACATTATTTATATTTGTGGCTTATGAGTCAGCGTGAATCATATCTAATATTTTTTACGATATTTAGTTAAAAACGGCACTATTGTTATATTCCTCACGTTCCAGGAAATCAGCGGATTTACTCATATTATGCGGCGGGATACTATCCATCGGCCTGCTGAAGTTGGATTAAAAATTCGAAAGTGCACACTTTATATTTCTCTATATACGTATTCCTTTTGGAAAGCGTAGGGCCTCCTTTATTTCAGGGAACGTAAATAATGAAAAAATCGACATTATCTTTAGCCATCGGTTTATTATTGGCATGTAGTACCGGTATGGCAAAAACACAGCATTTAACGCTGGAACAACGCATGGCATTGCTGGAAGAACGCCTGGAAGCGGCAGAAATGCGGGCAGCAAAAGCAGAGAGCCAGGTTAAACAGCTGCAGACACAACAAGCCGCTGAGATCCGCGAAATTAAGGCCGCTCAGGGCAATACGCCGGTAAATGGACAGGCAACGACGGAATCTGCAAAGAAAAATGCCACCTCACCTAATCTTTTGCTTTCAGGTTATGGCGATTTAAAAATCTACGGCGACGTAGAATTTAATATGGATGCGGAAAGTAATCATGGCCTGCTGGCAATGACCAACGCTGATGTGAATAGCGATCCCACTAATGAACAGTGGAATCTCAATGGTCGTATTCTGTTAGGTTTTGACGGTATGCGAAAGATGGACAACGGTTATTTCGCCGGGTTCTCCGCACAACCGCTGGGTGATATGCACGGTTCAGTAAATATCGATGATGCGGTATTCTTCTTTGGCAAAGAAAACGACTGGAAGGTCAAAGTAGGCCGTTTTGAAGCCTACGATATGTTCCCGCTGAATCAGGATACCTTTGTTGAACATTCCGGTAATACTGCGAACGATCTTTATGACGATGGCAGCGGTTATATCTATATGATGAAAGAGGGCCGCGGGCGCTCTAACGCTGGCGGTAATTTCCTCGTCAGCAAACAACTCGATAACTGGTATTTTGAATTAAATACGTTACTTGAAGACGGAACATCTTTATATAATGACGGTAATTATCATGGACGCGATATGGAGCAGCAGAAAAATGTTGCTTATCTGCGCCCAGTAATTGCCTGGTCGCCGACGGAAGAATTCACCGTTTCCGCAGCGATGGAAGCGAACGTGGTAAATAATGCTTATGGTTATACCGATAGCAAGGGTAATTTTGTCGATCAGTCCGATCGTACCGGCTATGGTATGAGCATGACCTGGAACGGCCTGAAAACGGATCCGGACAATGGCATTGTGGTTAATCTTAATACCGCCTATTTAGATGCTAATAATGAGAAAGATTTCACTGCCGGGATTAACGCGCTGTGGAAACGTTTCGAGCTCGGTTATATCTACGCGCACAATAAGATTGATGAATTCAGCGGTGTAGTTTGTGATAACGACTGCTGGATTGATGATGAAGGGACGTACACCATTCACACCATTCATGCGTCTTATCAGTTCGCTAATGTGATGGATATGGAGAACTTTAATATTTACCTCGGGACGTATGGTGATGCTGCCAACTTACTGATTTAGTGTATGATGGTGTTTTTGAGGTGCTCCAGTGGCTTCTGTTTCTATCA
>NZ_JAYQWM010000204.1:0-1962 GCF_036662595.1 Escherichia sp. Lx600-2
TATTCTCTGTGGCTAAATAGTAAATGTAATGTGAGACATTGTGACGTTTTAGTTCAGAATAAAACCAGTGATAGTTTAAATTATTTCGCACTTTATCGAATATTTGTTTAAAAATGGCAACCTGAGCCATTGTAGTACCTTCCATGTGATATGAAGGTACCTAGTCTGCACGATTATCTAAATTGCTTCAATCTGGTCTGACCTGCTTTCTGAGCAATTCAGTAATGTCACTCTTTTCTTTGTTTGCTTCAGGCGAAACTCTTTTTTCTGAGCACAGTCTTCGGCGGCAGGCTTCAATGACCCAGGCTGAGAAATTCCCGGACCCTTTTTGATCAAGAGCGATGTTAATTTGTTCAATCATTTGGTTAGGAAAGCGGATGTTGCGGGTTGTTGTTCTGCGGGTTCTGTTCTTCGTTGACATGAGGTTGTCCCGTATTCAGTGTCGCTGATTTGTATTGTCTGAAGTTGTTTTTACGTTAAGTTGATGCAGATCAATTAATATGATACCTGCGTCATAATTGATTATTTGACGTGGTTTGATGGCGTAGATGCACGTTGTGACATGCAGATGATAATTATTATCATTTTGCGGGTCCTTTCCGGCGATCCGACAGGTTACGGGGCGGCGACCTCGCGGGTTTTCGCTATTTATGAAAATTTTCCGGTTTAAGGCGTTTCCGTTCTTCTTCGTCGTAACTTAATGTTTTTATTTAAAATACCCCCTGAAAAGAAAGGAAACGACAGGTGCTGAAAACGAACTTTTGGGCCTTTGTCGTTTCCTTTCTCTGTTTTTGGCCGTGGAATGAACAATGGAAGTCAACAAAAAGCAGCTGGCTGACATTTTCGGTGCGAGTATCCGTACCATTCAGAACTGGCAGGAACAGGGAATGCCCGTTCTGCGAGGCGGTGGCAAGGGTAATGAGGTGCTTTATGACTCTGCCGCCGTTATAAGATGGTATGCCGAAAGGGATGCTGAAATTGAGAACGAAAAGCTGCGCCGGGAAGTTGAAGAACTGCGGCAGGCCAGCGAGACAGATCTCCAGCCAGGGACTATTGAGTACGAACGCCATCGACTTACGCGTGCGCAGGCCGACGCACAGGAGCTGAAAAATGCCAGAGACTCCGCTGAAGTGGTGGAAACCGCATTCTGTACTTTCGTGCTGTCGCGGATCGCAGGTGAAATTGCCAGTATTCTCGACGGGATCCCCCTGTCGGTGCAGCGGCGTTTCCCGAACGGCACGGTCGATGTGTTCCGCGGCTGGGTCAGCAGTATCGGTAAGGCGGTGACGGCGAAGGAAGTGATTACCCGCACGGTGAAAGTCACCAACGTAGGACGTCCGTCGATGGCAGAAGATCGCAGCACGGTAACAGCGGCAACCGGCATGACCGTGACGCCTGCCAGCACCTCGGTGGTGAAAGGGCAGAGCACGACGCTGACCGTGGCATTCCAGCCGGAAGGCGCAACCGACAAGAGCTTCCGTGCGGTGTCTGCGGATAAAACAAAAGCCACCGTGTCGGTCAGTGGTATGACCATCACCGTGAAAGGTGTTGCTGCAGGCAAGGTCAACATTCCGGTCGTATCCGGTAATGGTGAGTTTGCTGCGGTTGCAGAAATCAACGTCACCGCCAGTTAATCCGGAGAGTCAGCGATGTTCCTGAAAACCGAATCATTTGAACATAACGGTGTGACCGTCACGCTTTCTGAACTGTCAGCCCTGCAGCGTATTGAGCATCTCGCCCTGATGAAACGACAGGCAGAACAGGCGGAGTCAGACAGCAACCGGAAGTTTACTGTGGAAGACGCCATCAGAACCGGCGCTTTTGTGGTGGCGATGTCCCTGTGGCATAACCATCCGCAGAAGACAAAGCTGCCTTCTATGAATGAATTGGTGCTCATACGCACTCCGTTGCGATTGGTTCACATGGACACACCATCACCGTTAACGCTGCTGGTAACGCGGA
>NZ_JAYQWM010000205.1:0-1912 GCF_036662595.1 Escherichia sp. Lx600-2
TGATAGAAACAGAAGCCACTGGAGCACCTCAAAAACACCATCATACACTAAATCAGTAAGTTGGCAGCATCACCATATATCGTAAGAATAATGTAGTTTTTAACACCATCCCTGGTATCTCAACTATCTCTATAAAACAGCGTGACGCTGTCGTCCTCTGGCCCTATCCCAGATGCCGTAAAAACGCCCTGCATTGCTGGCGGTATACCAGACAGTATGACGAATATTGCGATGCCCAAGATAATCCTGGATAAGTCGCGTATCTATTCCCATATTCGCCAAAGCAAAACCACACGAATGGCGTAACATGTGCGGATGAATCTCCAGTGACAACCCGGCATTACCACCGGAAGTCGAGATAATATGGTAAAACTGTTGCCGAGAAAGCGGATTCCCCTTACGCGATAAAAATACCCATTCGCTCTCAGCATGCGGGTACGAAGTACGGATACTCAACCAGTTTTTTAAAGCCTGAACTTCTTTGTTCAATAGCGGGTGCGTTGTTGAAAAGCCTTTTTTTAATCGATGGATATAGATACACTTTGCCTTAAGATCAATATCCGAAATCCTCAATCGACAAATTTCACTCGCCCGGAAACCATGAATAAAACAAAGCAAAGTCAGACAATAATTACGTGCTGCATGAGGCCCGGTATTTGCTGCTTTAAGGAGTGATTCGATTTCACTATGGGTCAGGAAGTTCCTTTTTTTGTTATCAGCCTTATTCTTCATCGTTTTCCCTTATAATTACAGACGCGCACTAGCTGTGCTGGGTTAGCAATAATTCAACATTTTTATCCTGATTATGTTTATAAAAGCGAACGTTTGCTTAATAACTAACGTAAGTGGACCAGTTCTTCTGAGTGAACTTAAATGGAGTAGCGATAGTTACTTATAATAACTTTGCCATACAAACGCCATGCTCTTGCATGCTATGTACCTTTATATATTTATAAATCTGATACGAATCGAATAATAACCCTCATCATTAATGCAACTAATCTTATCTATATATCATGTGATATGTTCTGTAACAAGTAAAATCAACATAAAAAATTCAGCAAAATTTAATATTCGTTCAACTAGCCGTCTCACATATGACATTATTAGTCAACTGCATTTGCCACAAAATGGCTATTTCATGGAACGCAGTAATTTCTTAGTGGCTATTATCATGCTAATTCTTAGATCCCTAGCGATTATTCCTGCCTGGTTCGTCAGCTTAGGCCATGAGATTGTTACATTCCCTTTTATCCTGGAGATATGGGGGAACGCAGGCGACGCTTTTTCATCTGCATCCGTTGGTAACTATGGCTTTGGTCACTACGACTTAAACCTTCCTCAATCACAGCTATTCGCCGGGCGATACGGCAAACAAACTAAGTGAAACATCATCCTGAAAACACCAACATCAACAAGCCTCTCCAGATCGACATCAGGAGTGACCAGTTACAAGCCACAAACCAAGAAACATATTTCATGATGAGAATTATACTCAGCCTGATGGCGGGTAAACACTTATTTTCACCAAGCTCACTGAGTTAGCTTGCAAAGCTTTCTTTGTTTAGATTCTAAATAAATTATTTACAAAACAGATTGTTAAAAGAAAACCTTTAGTTTTTGAAGACCAATGCAAGTGTTCGTCTGGCTTCACATGGCATCTGCTTCTTAGGAAAAGATCGACATATTTTGTGACACGAATTGCAAATCTGGTTTTGTTGTATGGATTGCGTGATTTTTGATCTGGTATAACAGGTATAAAGGTGCACCGCGATAGTCAATGAGACTGGGCATCTCGTAATCTATGGCAAACATCACTTCAGTTCTTTCTCATCGGGTGATGAAAACGCACTTCAGTCTCAAAGGAATATGAAAATGGGATCAACAGTCACTCTATTTTATGACTCTGGGT
>NZ_JAYQWM010000206.1:0-1894 GCF_036662595.1 Escherichia sp. Lx600-2
GAAGAATTGAACATTGAACTGGTTGAGACCAGACGTAAAAACATTACTCTATTTAAGCAATAACTCAGTTATAACACAATACGATTTACAATAGATAGTTTCGCGATGATAAGCATTACTGCGTACCGTGAATATCCTACGTTATACAGGGTTACGGGTAAAAACTATCGGGTCTGCGGTGAGACATGTCATTTTCATCGGTACATCCCCCGTTAAAGGGGAAATTATCTTTCCGGTCTTCATTTTCTTAATAAAGTCCAATTTTTGCTCAGTGTCATCCTGGTATCTCTTTCATTTCTGATTATCCCACACAGAGGATTCAGCCAGAAAAGTACATTTTTCAGTTTCTATCCCCTCACTCCGGCTCCTCCCCTTTCAACACTGATTTCGGGAAAACAAGCATGCGCCTAAAAAACAATCAAAACAGTCCGTATAAGTTACTTAGGTTGTCTGCTACTACAATCCCCTACCTTCTCAGTCAGTTGTTTATGGACTGACAGGAAGTAAAAAAGCCTATTAAAAAGAGCAAAAATAAGCAGCTAAACAAACAGGAAGCCTCTCAATCAAATGATAGTATTCCGAAATCAGCAGTTCAGCATGTAATAGGTACACGAGGGAGTTATGGTCTCTAATGAGTCGAGTTCACCAAGCACAAGAAGGATGGAAATTGCCGGACACCAAACTCTGGAAAAGTCCCATCCTGCCCAGAAGCCTTCCCCTACAAGGCTTTCCAGTTTTTCTACAGTTAAATCGTGTATGGGTACTGCGTGACCATGCGTTAAATGTTAAAGGGCTAAGAGTAGTGTGCTCTTAGCCCTTAATTACGTTTCCGCTATCAGTTCAGAAGCTGAAGCAGAAAGCGGATCAGTTCCAGCAGCGCAATTAACGCCCCAAGAACGATGATTGCTTTATCAATCACCCGTTTTCTCCATGCGATGGAGTGAGAATGCATCCGCTTACTCATCCATTGCCTGTCACGGCGCATGCCCTATTGTTAGATAATGGCATTCTCACTCCGGCCAGAGCATCAGTTAACGGCACCACCCGTACCACTGATCAGGACTTTGAAAGCGTTTATGCGCATTGCCAGAGTGAAAATGCCTCAGAGCTAACTGGATAATCATACAGTATATTCAGGTTATAAAACCAGCATGTCCTTGCAATAGTTTCAGTATGGTATTAGCATTGATGCGTTAGATGATGGCATTCTCACTCCAGCCAGAGCCACCAACTCAGGGCTGGAAAGTAAAAAACCGACGCAAAGTCGGTTTTTTTACGTCCTGATTCAGACCTCCTTTCAAATGAATAGCCAACTCAAAATTCACACCTATTACCTTCCTCTGCACATACGCATTCGTTAAACCATATATGTTTTTGACTTATCCGCTTTGGTTTGTAACGCTGGTGGCGCTGGCGCTACGTCTCTCTTTCACTTTGTAATGAGATAATGATATGAGCAACATTACCATTTATCACAACCCGGCCTGCGGCACGTCGCGTAATACGCTGGAGATGATCCGCAACAGCGGCACAGAACCGACCATTATCCATTATCTGGAAACTCCGCCAACGCGCGATGAACTGGTCAAACTCATTGCCGATATGGGGATTTCCGTACGCGCGCTGCTGCGTAAAAACGTCGAGCCGTATGAGGAACTGGGTCTTGCAGAAGATAAATTTACTGACGATCGGTTAATTGATTTTATGCTGCAACATCCTATCCTGATTAACCGTCCGATTGTGGTGACGCCGCTGGGAACTCGCCTATGCCGCCCCTCGGAAGTGGTGCTGGAAATTCTGCCAGATGCGCAAAAAGGCGCGGGTAATGACTCCAACTTATTGATAGTGTTTTATGTTCAGATAATGCCCGATGACTTTGTCATGCAGCTCCACC
>NZ_JAYQWM010000207.1:0-1883 GCF_036662595.1 Escherichia sp. Lx600-2
TGATAGAAACAGAAGCCACTGGAGCACCTCAAAAACACCATCATACACTAAATCAGTAAGTTGGCAGCATCACCCAGCGTGTGCTGTCAAAACTACCCCGTAGACTCCGATCTTTTCAAACATATTGCACCATCCGTGTACATCGGGGTGAGGATATGAAATCAATGGATAAGTTAACAACAGGTGTTGCCTATGGCACATCGGCGGGTAATGCTGGTTTCTGGGCATTGCAGTTACTCGATAAAGTAACTCCGTCACAGTGGGCTGCAATCGGTGTGCTGGGTAGCCTGGTTTTTGGCCTGCTGACGTATCTGACAAATCTTTATTTCAAGATTAAAGAAGACAGGCGTAAGGCTGCGAGAGGAGAGTAATCCAATGACTCAAGACTATGAACTGGTTGTGAAAGGAGTCCGTAATTTTGAGAACAAAGTTACGGTAACTGTAGCCTTACAGGACAAAGAACGCTTTGACGGTGAAATTTTTGACCTGGATGTCGCCATGGACCGTGTTGAAGGAGCTGCGCTGGAGTTTTATGAGGCAGCAGCCAGAAGGAGCGTCCGGCAAGTCTTCCTGGAAGTAGCAGAAAAATTGTCAGAAAAAGTTGAGTCTTATCTGCAGCATCAGTACTCCTTTAAGATTGAAAATCCTGCCAATAAGCACGAGCGTCCTCATCATAAATATCTATGAACACAAAAATCAGATACGGCCTGTCGGCTGCCGTTCTGGCGCTGATTGGTGCTGGCGCATCTGCTCCTCAGATACTTGACCAGTTTCTGGACGAAAAAGAAGGTAACCATACAATGGCATACCGCGATGGTTCTGGCATATGGACCATCTGTCGGGGTGCCACAGTGGTGGATGGAAAAACCGTTTTTCCCAATATGAAACTGTCGAAGGAAAAATGCGACCAGGTCAACGCCATTGAGCGTGATAAGGCGCTGGCATGGGTGGAGCGCAATATTAAAGTACCACTGACCGAACCACAAAAAGCGGGTATCGCGTCATTTTGTCCCTATAACATTGGCCCCGGTAAGTGTTTCCCGTCGACGTTTTATAAGCGGCTGAATGCTGGTGATCGTAAAGGTGCATGCGAAGCGATTCGCTGGTGGATTAAGGATGGCGGACGCGATTGCCGCATTCGTTCAAATAACTGTTACGGTCAGGTTATTCGTCGTGACCAGGAGAGCGCATTAACCTGCTGGGGGATAGAACAGTGAATCAGATATTCATGGTGATTTTTCTCGTGTTGTCAGGATTTATCGTCGGAAATGTCTGGAGCGACAGAGGATGGCAAAAAAAATGGGCGGAACGTGATGCTGCCGCATTATCACAAGAGGTAAATGCTCAAGTTGCTGCTCGAATATATTGAACAGGGGCGAACTATAGCCCGTGATGAGGCTGTAAAAGATGCACAACAGAAATCTGCTGAAATTTCTGCCAGGGCTGCTTATCTGTCTGATAGTGTTAACCAGTTGCGTGCCGAAGCAAAAAAATATGCCATACGCCTTGACGCAGCGAAGCATACCGCAGATCTTGCCGCTGCCGTCAGAGGCAAAACAACCAAAACCGCCGAAGGAATGCTCACCAACATGCTCGGAGATATTGCAGCAGAAGCTCAGCTTTATGCTGAAATTGCTGACGAACGCTACATCGCAGGAGTGACTTGTCAACAGATCTATGAATCTTTAAGAGATAAAAAGCATCAAATGTAGGGTAATATTAAATCGGAACATTTACATCGCGGAATGTAAAATTTAAATAAAAAGGACTCTTCCATGAGCCAAAATTCCTGAAATCTTAAGGGTAAGATAAAAGGTCTTAATCAGAATGATACGTTTTATTAATAAATAAAGCTATTCTTTCATTGCTGTGTTTTTCTTTAC
>NZ_JAYQWM010000208.1:0-1873 GCF_036662595.1 Escherichia sp. Lx600-2
TATGGCTCGTAGTTTTTCTAGCCAAGCACCAACGAGTTCGTTGGATACACGATTTGGTATATTATTCACGGAATGCCACTCCTGTTACATTTTTAAGTGCTTCTTGCAAACATTCTTTACAAACAGACTGTGGTAAGTCAGGTAATGGGAAATCTTGACCTTGGGGACCATCCCATACGTGTTGGCCTTTTAGGCTGATACGGCTTGGGCTGTGTATTTCGATTTGTCCATCGGGAGCAATGCGGATATAGCCACCGCCGCAACCTAAAGTTATGCCATTTTTTGCGGTGAGCTGAATATGCCCTTGGGTTGATTGCACTGTGATATCCTTAAGTGCAATTGCATCAAGCTTATCGGCGTGTGACTCTATTTCGAAAGGGCCATTACCCGAGACGAAACGAACCCCTTCTTTTTGTGAAAGTAATGAAATCTTTTGGCTTGCATTGATACTGATGTGTTCACCACTGGCAATGTGCATTTCACCCATACTTTGGGCGTAATGTGCTTGCGCACTTTGCAATAAAATAGACTGCTCAGTGACTAACCCAATGCCATCAGTGGCATGCATTAAAACGGCTGGGGAGGCTAAGTTTTCGGCATTTTCTTGGAGTGCTTTTAAGCTATCTTGCTCTGGTGGTGCATTTTTATGCTGTTTGGTTATCTCCCCCCAGTTGGTTAATTGATTATTAGCGCCTTTTAATAATGAGATAGCAGGTGCCATCGCCAACACATCCCCACCGGCTTTATCCTGCTTATCGGTGGTAATAAACAACCCTTTACCCGCACGGATCGCGCCCCAGCTGTCGGTGCGCAGCTCAAAACCATCACCACGCTGTTCGCGTTCGGCATTCACCAAATGCCCCAGGTTTAACTGGGTTTTTCCGCCATATTCGGTGCTGAGCTTAATATGCTCTTGCCCGCGTTTATCTTCCATGCGCAGTTTGTTATTCGCAGGTGTGCGGATCACATTACGGGTGTTATTTTTATCCGTCACGTGGTCGGGGTGGCGGGAATCATGCAGTGCGTGGGCGATGTAAGGGCGGTCTGGGTCGCCCTCATGGAAGGCGATAGCGACTTCAGTCCCTTGAATTAGCGGGAAATGCATCCCATACGTATCGCCGGCGTAGGGTTTCGCCAAACGCACGGGCATGCTTTCATAGCCCTTGGTTTTTTCATCTCTGTCTGCATCGAATTTCACCCAATAAAAGCCGTGTTCATTTTGGTGGGCATAAATATCGTGGTCTTTTGCACTGGTGACACGCGCCATTAATGTTCCGGCAATCACAGGGCGTGGTTTTAGAGCAGGGCGCCAACACAGTGCTTCGGTGTAAGGCACCGCGTCAAAGCGAACAGTTAGCGCTTTATCTCGGCTGGCGGTAAAGCGTAGGCGAGTAATTAGAATTGGTGATTTGAATACGCTGGGTAACGTCGAACTGAGCGGGTTATCTTGAATACTTAGCACTAATAATGGCGTCAGGTCTGCAGCGCTACTTTCTCCGCGTAGTAAAGTCTGACGAGCTAAAAAGCGCTCGTGGTCGAGTCTTGCCCAGAAGTTAGCGGTTTCAGTTTCAGGGCGAATTTTATCCCCGCGGGTGAGGTGGCGGCCTTTATAGTGATAAACATCGCCGTAATTGATTTTTTCTCCATCACCGCGTGTCATGTCCGCAACGGCGGAGATTAACGTATCTTCCGCCAGTCGGTGGTTATAGTCTTTGGCAAAAACAGTGTTTTCGACCACTTGATGACGTAACGATAACCCCCAAACACTGTCGGCATGGTTATCGTTCAGCCCTGAGGGGCTATTTAATGGCAGCGTTTTGTCATACACATAACCGCGTTGGCTGTCAGTAAAATGCAGGACTTCGGTTTGGGT
>NZ_JAYQWM010000209.1:0-1818 GCF_036662595.1 Escherichia sp. Lx600-2
AATTGATTGTTGCCTTTATGAGCACCGACCGTAAGCCCGTTATGTTATTGTTTCATTAGTAATAATCACTTAAATGTATCGATGAAACAGGTATGACTTAGCGGGAGTGATTGTTTCTGAGTGTACAGAGACCACTTTCGCCTGATAAATGAAAAATGAGCGATTTTTGCAAGTTAGTTTTTCTATAGCCGAGTACGCTCAGCGCCTCGCTTGATTACAATGAGGTTGCTGCTATGAGTCCTGATAATATCGGTTCGGCTGTCAATCGCTTCTCAGGTTGGCCATCTAATGATTCTCTAAAAACAGATAAAGAATCAATGACATCACCCGTGACTGTGCAGGTAATAAAGATGATTGCCGCCATCCTTGACCCACATCGGATAGTCGTTGGAATTGATACACTTTATACAACGCAGCGCGAAACATTTACCTCAGAGAGTCAACAGCTCATTGAATCAGCATTGCAAACACTTCATGTGATGAATTTAAATAACCTGGAAACAAATCGCGATGAAGAAGGTCACTATCTGGCTTTTGAATATAACGTTGACACCTCTGACAGAATAACCGTTTCTGCTTATAATGAAAAAAAGCCTGGCTGCTATGGCCAATGTCTTTTAATACAGGATGACGAAACAGACTTATTTAACCTGATAAAAATTAAAATTTTCGAAGCCAGGCATAATTATGTCGCTCAATTGATGAGCGATCCGGAATTTATGTTCAAATTCAGTTATAGCGCTCAACAAAATAGATTAGAACCTCATCTTCTGGTTCCCGCTTATTTCCCTCTAAAAACAAACGAACCGGTTACGCAAGAGGATGTACTGTTACTTTATCGTTTCTTTAAAATGAATGATGATTTTAATAAATTAACATCAGATGAATACATGAGTATCCTGACACCTCTGATGAAGTGTGAGCGTAGCGTCCACGACAACAACAGGTATGTGACGGGCAAAGATACCCTTCTTCTGGACTATCCTCCTTCTGGTAACCAGATACATTTCCATGTTTTCCCTGACGAATCAGCAACACTAGTCCTTTATTTTTCAAACAATGACCTTGAATGTTTCGTCTTTGAAAGAGATATTCCGAGCCAGTATCGCTTTTTCAAAATGTTTACCAATCTGGCACTGGTTATAGATCAGTTAACCGAAGCCAATAAAATACTTTAATTTTCTATATATCCCCTATGGCAAATATTGTTAAACAATGCCTGGGGATTAATTTTTATTACTCACGGAAAGATTTAAATAATGATCCCATCTCAAATCTCTTTCAACCCCCTTCCTGTCAATGCAACATACGCTTCAGAGACAACAGTTGACACACAAAAATTCTCTGACATCCTCTACTCAGCGGGGTGTTCCCTAAAGGATCTGGCTTATCTGAGCAGATGTCTGGCATCAATACATCCGACTATCGCCAAAAACATTTATGAAACAGAAAATCTCAGCGATCAAAAATTACTACATATTGATTGCCGTAGTACAAATGAAATCAAGATAAATATCTTTTTTGGTCAACAACGAGAAGGATTAATTGAAATTAGTTCTGACACAGTTATTTTTTCGATACTGTCTTCATTGATTGACTCCGCCATTTCTAAATTTCAACACCAAAACCCGGTTAACGGTTCAGTTAATCCTGAAATATTGTATGAGGATTATACTGATTAAATCCACCCAGTCGCGAAAATGGCCTGCGTTATTGCCAGACGTAATAAAACCTTTGATTAACGGGTAATGACTCCAACTTATTGATAGTGTTTTATGTTCAGATAATGCCCGATGACTTTGTCATGCAGCTCCACCG
>NZ_JAYQWM010000210.1:0-1663 GCF_036662595.1 Escherichia sp. Lx600-2
CATACACGCGGCATGGCTGCATCAGGCTTGCGCCCATTGTGCAATATTCCCCACTGCTGCCTCCCGTAGGAGTCTGGGCCGTGTCTCAGTCCCAGTGTGGCTGATCATCCTCTCAGACCAGCTAGGGATCGTCGCCTAGGTGAGCCATTACCCCACCTACTAGCTAATCCCATATGGGTTCATCCGATAGCGCAAGGACCGAAGTTCCCCTGCTTTGCTCCTAAGAGATTATGCGGTATTAGCCACCGTTTCCAGTGGTTATCCCCCTCTATCGGGCAGATCCCCATACATTACTCACCCGTCCGCCGCTCGTCAGCGAGAAGCAAGCTTCCCCTGTTACCGCTCGACTTGCATGTGTTAGGCCTGCCGCCAGCGTTCAATCTGAGCCATGATCAAACTCTTCAATTAAAAGTAGCTTGATGCTCAAAGAATGTCTTACTGACCGTAACGTTCTTTTGTTCGGCTAACGTTGTCGGCTTCACATTGCTTCCCCTCGCCGTACCTAAGTACTGTCTCGGGTTATCTCTGCTTGCCTTCGCGTTATCCTTCCAAAATAAGCGTTACTACCTTATTTCATATATATGAATTAACGTGTTAGTCACTCTTCAAGACTTAAAATCAAATATTTTTTTGATAGTGTCCTGTGAGTGCCCACACAGATTGTCTGATAAATTGTTAAAGAGCGTTGCGACATTTCTTTTGGAAATTCGACTCAGTTTTTATTAACTTAGGTCGTTGTCGCGAGGTGGCGTATATTACGCTTTCCTCTGTGAGAGTCAAGCAATTTTTTGCTTTTTCTTTTCAGAATCTCTCGCTGCCGTTTCAGTGTTCATCGCGCTTTGCGTTGTCTTGTTCCCGGTCAGTGGTGGCGCATTATAGGGAGTCAGAAAAATCTGGCAACCCTTTTTTTGCATTTTTTTTCTGACTGCTTACTTATCACTCAAAACGACTATTTTTTGATTCTTTTTAGGGCTTCTGGTAACTCAGCAATACTATTAATGACAATATCTGCATTCTCCATAGCCTCATCAGTGACCTGCTCACCACTTTTCACTAACACAGTGGTACCAACTTTAGCCGCTTTTCCCGCTAGTATATCCGCGAGTTTGTCGCCAACCATAATAGAAGCAGCCATATCTATATTTAAGAATGATTGCGCATCTAGTAACATCCCTGGCTTTGGTTTGCGGCAGTTGCAGTCTTGGCGATACTCTTCAATTTCCGCTTCGATATGATGAGGACAAAAATAGATACCATCTAAGTCAACACCGCGGTCGGCTAACGACCAATCCATCCACTCTGTTAGCTGCATAAACTGGTCCTCGGTATAAATACCACGGCCTATGCCAGATTGATTAGTTACAATGACTAATGCATAACCCATTTTTTTTAATTCTAACATCGCTTCAATCGAGCCTTCGATAAATTCAAAATCATCGATTTTATGAACATAGCCATGATCGATATTGATTGTTCCATCTCTGTCTAAAAAGACTGCGGGGGTCCCGTTACTCACCGATTTGCTCCTCAAATTTAATATCTTTTTAGTATCTCATGAAAAGAAAAGAAATGAGAATAGAATAAATAGAACAATCTTTATTGACTTAGACGTCTAGACGCCTTAACATCCAACAATATTAGATACACTATCTAAAAAAACAAT
>NZ_JAYQWM010000211.1:0-1627 GCF_036662595.1 Escherichia sp. Lx600-2
GATAGAAACAGAAGCCACTGGAGCACCTCAAAAACACCATCATACACTAAATCAGTAAGTTGGCAGCATCACCGCATCCTGAAGGGTATTCGTGTGAATCAATCTCAGAAGTTCATCACGTTGTATAGTTATCTGGCAATAATCCTTTTCCCATGCAGTTGTATGCTTGGTTTCTGTCTCTTTACCTGGAGTAACTGTTGCGAATTTCCATGTATATCGGATAAAATCTGTTGGTTTAAAATATTCCATGGTTTTGTTGAACCAACCAATGATTTCATTGGCATAAAGACGGACATATTCATCGTATATTGACTTAATTTCATACCAGTTGGCGACCCGACACAAATTATTCACGAATTCTGAACGTCCTGTTTTCAACAGTTGTTCTTTCAGTCTGATTACATCCTCGGTCTTTTGCTCCAGACAATCTCTGAATATTTTATGTTCCTCTTTAAAGGGGGATAGCCATTCTGGGAGGTCTGTATTATTTTTCTTGTAGAATCCGTTAACCGTCATACCAATAACTCTGGCAAGTATTGCTGATTCATCAATTTCATGGTATTGATTCAGGTGTGCCAGTAACTCTGAGGTGCAGGAGTGTGCAACAGACAGATCCTGATGGCAATAGCCCTGTCGGGTTTCTGCTGGAATTGGTGAACTCCAGGCTTTACATTCAGTCAGAATATTAAATAAATCATCTCCTACAAACTTTGCCAGTTCAGGTGTTTTCCAGGTTCTCGGTCCTGGGCTGATAAAGGTTGATGTTGTCTGTACCTCTTGCATCGCCCCCCAGGTTTTCAGACTGATATTTCCTTCATCAAAACCATTGTATAAATGGCACATCACATTAAGCGCATCTGTAAGAGCAGAAGGAGTGGGTTGGGGGGAGGTAGACTCTTCAATAGTAAGCTTTGGTTCTTCAGCGCTTCTTTGTTCTCTAAAGATTCTCAGGAGCTCTGTATTGGCACGTAATGCAGAGAGTACTCTGTGCTGTTCTTCAAACCAGGGGCGATATTCTGGATCCTGATATAGTTGACGTGCTTTAAAAATGAGCAAAAGGATTTGTTCGGAAACCGCCTCGTATATGCCAGGGAATGGGTGGAGTTCGCCGGATAAAACACGATCATACTGATACTTTTGTTGCATTGTCCGAGTTACCATGATGTCAGAAGTTTCTGCTTGCTACATATTGGTCCGCTGTCAGACAGAATCGATGTTGTCCACTGAAATGAAACGTCAATCCTGAGCCAGCCGCTGATTACGTGGATAGCTTGTGTACATTTGTTTATATCCTGAGATTTTATACATTATTTACGATAATTTTCTCCTGATTGTGATTGTCTCCGTCAGTTACCTCTGCGTCTTCTGTATAAGCGTATTTGCTTCATTTTCCGATCATTCGTAGCCTGCTTCTGTCTGTTCAGCAACAGATTGTCTTTTCCTCCGCTTGTTGTAGCTTATTTTTGTGATGATTATCACAAATTAGATGGAAATATTTCACCTTCCTGCGGCTCCTCTATGCCTTGTTTGAATTTTACATGGATTTATTTATATATCCCAACCTAATTTTAGTCAACAAAAATCGTCATAATGGATTTTTAATATTAATCTTTTGTTTTTATTGGTC
>NZ_JAYQWM010000212.1:0-1627 GCF_036662595.1 Escherichia sp. Lx600-2
CTGATAGAAACAGAAGCCACTGGAGCACCTCAAAAACACCATCATACACTAAATCAGTAAGTTGGCAGCATCACCATAAGAATGATAGTTGACACTCTTGTTTATGTGTATTCTATATAAAATATTGATACCATAATTAAACAGATGAGAATAAAAAAGCATCAATTACTTGTTTATATAGAGAACCAATTCTTAGATTTTTCGCATGATTTGAAATAGAAATTGATGATGTATTCGCGTCATTGAATTCCATTTTAAAATCTGTTTCTCTAGGTTTATTTAAATATTTTTTTTGTATGGTGTCCGGAGATAAGGATAAACTCTCATGCCTAGATAATGGGCGTTCATCTTCTTGTGTATATATAACTTTATAATCTTTTGGTAAGTCTTCAGCCAGGCGACCGGAGAATAAAGTTAGTTCGTCAGTAGCCATCGTAAATAACCAAGCTTCCTGATTTATACTCTGGTTAACTCGTAAAATTCTACCCAGTACCTGCCTGAAATAGAGCTCAGTTTTAACAGCGCTTAGATGACAGCAAACCTGAAGTCGAGGGATGTCTGTACCCTCACTGATCATGCCAACACTGACAATCCACTCGGTAGTCGCATGTCGATAATGGTCAATTTTAGAAATGGCTCTTCTATCGTGATATGTCACAATAGTTGTAGTTTGGCCAAACTCGTTTTCTAAAATACTTAGTAGTTCATATGCATGCTCGACTGATGAAGCAACAACCAGACCACCTGCGTCAGGGTTAAATTTTCTAATTTCACGAAGTTTTTCACATCCAGATTTGATTACATACCTCATTGCATCAGGATACCAAATTATTGATTGATATGAAGTTACTGTCTCATTCAAAAAGTCTGCTATAGAACTATAATTTTTCATTGTTTCATCGGATGAGATAGCCAAATTGCTACTATTTACAAGGACAATTTTTGGCTTACGACAAACGTTATCTGCAATAGCTTCTCTGAGACCGTATTCATAGTCACAGCTAACCACTCCATCCGAATCAGTGTAATTTGAAAACACTATTGGTGTATTGTCTGTTCGCCATGGAGTTCCTGTTAATGCCAATGTGTAACTGACACATTGTTGAACTTGAGACAGTATTTCCCCGCCCCAGACATTTGCATTTTCCAATGAATCACCAGAGCAATGATGTATTTCGTCGAAAACAGCCAACACACGATGACGCTTCAAAGAATCCCAGAAACGTTTATCGAAATACATCAGACTATGATAAGTATACACCGCGCCAACCGCACCAAAGTCTCCATCAAAACTTCTTTCCAGAATACGGGAAAAATTACTTTTTATAGATGAGACTACCGCTGTTGAGGGGGCAAAGCATATAACCAGATCAACCATATCGAGCTCAAGCATTCTTTTGGTGACTTCGGCCGCCATTACAGTTTTTCCAGCACCAGGACTTGCAAGACATAGAAAGTGCTGTAATCCAGATTGATACTTTGTTAGCGCAGCGGCAACGCATTCTTTCTGCCAATCTCTCAACATACTCGATGCTCATCACTATGTTGACTAGACTGGCCCCCTGAATCTCCAGACAACCAATATCACTTAAATAAGTGATAGTCTTAATACTAGTTTTTAGACTAG
>NZ_JAYQWM010000213.1:0-1624 GCF_036662595.1 Escherichia sp. Lx600-2
TCGGTGGAGCTGCATGACAAAGTCATCGGGCATTATCTGAACATAAAACACTATCAATAAGTTGGAGTCATTACCCCAATCGGCATATTGTACACTACCTCAGGTAGATGATGAGATCAGATACAGGGATCAACTGACGGTGAACGCAGTCCCCACATTTTATCCAGGGCTTACTGCATATTCCCAACAGCCATTCGTTAGCCAGGTAGACGAATACCCTTTCCGCTGGTTTTGCTTTCCCATCGAAGGGCCCATACATCATCACGCCCGCGAAACAACCGACGAAATAATGCAACCTTCTCGTCGGTGGATAATACGAAAACGCACTGCACAGGGCTCTGCGGTTTACGTCACCATTCAATCCCATGAGCTTCAAGTTATGTTTGCCCTTAGTGCAGCTAATTCATCACTGTCAGATTTATGAACTATATGCGTTATCTGTACCTGCCCCACGGGGTAGCACCACAGAAGATGAAGTGTCATAGTCCCCTGCGCTGAGGACAAAGCCACACGTTAACGACAAATCCACGCGATAACTTACGATAGTTCGGACATAAGCCCCCATAATTCAGTTATGTCGTGGTCGGCCGCGGTTACTTTTTTCGGGAAGCCTGCTACGGCCCAGAATAATACCGTGTTCTTTCTGATCCTGTTTAGCCAGGTAGCTGAGGGCGTAACGTAAGTCGTCTACCGCAGACTTATCACTATAGTGAATCACGTGATCGATACGCACCGGGTATTTATCTTTAGCCCGGCACAGGTGAAAATAACCATCCCCTTCCGTGATCCGCCTCCAGATATCTCCCAGTTGCCTGGATATCTGATAAGAGTTCTTGTGACGTTGCCCATCCAGATAGCCGATAAAATGAATATGAAGCCCTTTGTCTGGTGTATATTCCATAACCCAGTAATATCCTGCCAACATCGTCTGGGTTTCGCTAAGTAAACGGTATATTTCCATACACATACTGTGCTTACAGGAATGCCCGAAACTGGGCGTGTCTTTCCTGTAGGCAAAATCAATTCTGAAAGGTAACAGTTTAGAAAAACGTTGAAACATACCGTCCATGTGTTCATTCACATCTTTCAGAATCGCGAAATTCATTTCGTAATTGGGATTGGCATTATACATTTTATAGTCCTTACTTTATAAAACTCACAGGAAGGTGGAATTACATAAATACTGAGAGTACAGAAACGCCGTACCACTGCATTAATAAACTGGGTAACCAGTATGCAGACAACCTGATAAAACTGTTTCTTATTACCTCATTACAGTAATGGGGGTAATACTTCAGAATACAGTGAGGCTCTCTTAAACAGAGGACCAGTAATAATTACAATGGCAAAAACACACCTCAATATAATTGAATTTAAGAAAGCACCATTCAATCACTTACAGGAAGTAATCTGATCTTCACAAAAGTCAGCTATCGAATAGCCACAGGCAACACCGCTATTGATACCCCACACACCATAAGAAGATTATTCCATACAGAAAAAATTATATTTACCCATACTTATAAACTGTAACGGAGCTATGACGTACGAACTAAAGACACTACACTCTAATAGAGTTCTGGTACCTAACCAGTGTTAAATACGAACCAGACATACATTCTAT
>NZ_JAYQWM010000214.1:0-1602 GCF_036662595.1 Escherichia sp. Lx600-2
ACAAAATCTCCTTAACCTATATGTTAAGAAGAGACAAAAAATTAAAAAATATAATTAATAAGATTATCATTTTTAATTTAAAAGATTAGTTAATAACGGGTGTTGAATTTAAAATAAATCGGCTTATTTTCGGAGTGTAAAACCGGGTAAAAACCCGATGCGTGAGCAACAGATTTGACGTGAGTGAGTCGGCACGACAGTGCAGAAAGCCGGTGGCTAATGTAAAAACGGCCTGTATTTGGGAGTTCCGGTCACTAGACACCAGGCTATGCTGTTAATTTAAACACAGTCAGTAATGCGTAGGGCACTGAGTCAAAGTAGTGGATCTTTCTCACTTTTCCCGAAAGATGATAGCTATGCCCCAATAAAACGTGATCCTGAACATTACCAGTCAACGCGAATCCATCATTCTGCTTTTTGCCTGTAAAAGTAAAAAAATAGCTATGAGAACCTTTTGAAAACGCAGCTCGCACTTCTGTAAAAATAATGGGTATACGGATTTAATGGTTGATGGGGCACCTTTACCCCACCAACCTGATACCATTATCAGATGGTTGATAGATCGACCCCGTAGTTGAGTTCCTCTGCGAAGTCCGGCAGTCCGTAACCGATGGTTTTCTTGTAGAACGGAGAGACCTTCGCGGTCGGGGCCTTCTTCTTGTGCTTCGTGGTGTAGAGCATTCGTGCCCGCATCACCTCGAAGGAGTAACCACGTCCTTCACGGTTCTTGTCCTTGGCCAGTCGGTTGATGGACTCCGTGTAAGCGTTGGTGACGGGCATGTCCGTCTCGAAGTAGGTCATGATCTCTTCGCGCCAGTTGCCTACAGCCCTGACCAGATCGCTCCAGACTTCCTTCTGGCCCTTCGGGATGGTGGCTATCCACTCGTCCAGGGCGGCTTCTGCCTGGGGCCGTGTGGTAGCGTCCCAGATGCCGTAGAAACGTTCCTTGTGCTCGTAGGCGGCCAGCAGTTGTGGGAATGCGCCGGTCCAGGTCTCCATGATGAGGCGTTCCCGGTTTGAGACTTCGTGAGCGCGTTTCAGCAGGATTTTCCGGTCACCCTTGAGGGTTCGGCTCTGGGAGGGCATCAGCTCCTTCCTGAGGCCCTTGCGCACCTTCTCCAGGGCATCGTTGGCCATGCGCACCACATGGAACTTATCGACCACGATGCGGGCCTGTGGCAGCACCGCCTTGACCGCTGCTCGGTAGGGATTCCACATGTCCATGCTGACGATCTTGACCTTCTGCCGGTCTTTCATCTTCATCAGGTAGTTGGTCATCACGTCCTGACGGCGGGTGGCCAGCAGGTCGAGCAGGGTCCTCTCCTCGATGTTGGTCAGGATGCAGCGGTAGCGCTTGTTCAGGTACAACTCGTCAATGCCGAGAATGCGGGGCGTCTCGAAGCGGTGCCAGCGCCCCAGGAATTCGGCGCGGGCGTTGAAAATGTCGCGTACCGTCTTCTCGTCCAGGCCCGCAATATTATCAAGAGTAAACTATTAAAAATCCATTAAAATCAATACTTTCACTTTGAGAACATGTATTTAAAGTAAATAACAATTAAAGCCTGTATCTTAGTTATCACTTGAGATACAGGCTTTTTATTT
>NZ_JAYQWM010000215.1:0-1591 GCF_036662595.1 Escherichia sp. Lx600-2
CTGATAAGCAAAGTTTCGAATCCCACACCCCCATGATGCAGCAGTATTTAAAACTAAAAGCACAACATTCAGACATACTGCTGTTTTATCGTATGGGTGATTTTTACGAACTCTTCTTCGATGATGCAAAAAAAGCCTCTCAATTATTGGACATCTCGCTCACTAAACGCGGGCAATCTGCGGGGCAACCTATACCAATGGCTGGGGTTCCTCACCATGCCGCCGAAGGCTACTTAGCCAAATTGGTGCAAATGGGTGAGTCTGTCGCAATTTGCGAACAAATTGGCGACCCAGCAACAAGCAAAGGGCCGGTAGAGCGCCAAGTCGTACGCATTGTCACCCCCGGCACCATTACTGATGAAGCTCTTTTAAATGAGCGGCAAGACAACTTACTGGCCGCGGTTTGGCAAGACCCACAAGGTTTTGGTTATGCCACTTTAGATATTACCTCTGGGCGTTTTATTATTAGCGAAATTGCCGACGAAGAAGCACTGCAAGCTGAACTTCAGCGCACTCGCCCTGCTGAGTTACTGTACCCAGAAGACTTCGCTAGCATGTCACTTATTGAACATAATAAAGGGTTACGTCGTCGCCCATTATGGGAATATGAACTCGATACGGCAAAACAGCAGCTTGGCTTACAGTTTGGTACCAAAGACTTAGTCGGGTTTGGCGTCGAAAATGCCCACAAAGCCCTTCGTGCAGCAGGCTGTTTACTGCAATATGTGAAAGATACACAACGTACTTCGTTACCCCACATTCGCAGTATTGTGATGGAAAAACAAAATGATAATGTCATTTTGGATGCAGCAACTCGTCGAAATTTAGAGATCACACAAAACCTAGCCGGCGGTACAGAAAATACCCTTGCCGCAATTTTAGATATGTGTGTCACCCCAATGGGTAGCCGCATGTTAAAACGCTGGCTGCATACACCTTTAAGAAACATTCAAGTCTTGAATAACCGCCAGCAAGCTATTGGGGCTCTACAGGAATGTGGTTTTGAACTGCAACCTTTTTTACGTCAAATTGGGGATTTAGAACGTGTATTGGCCCGTCTTGCGTTACGTTCTGCACGGCCTCGTGACTTAACGCGCATGCGCCATGCTTTCCAACAATACCAAGATATTCATCAAATCTTGGGGCAATCCAATAGCGCCTACTTGCAAGATTTACAACAACGGATTGGCCAATTTGACGAACTACAAGCGTTACTTGAAAGAGCCATTATCGATGCTCCGCCAGTCTTAGTTCGTGATGGCGGCGTCATCGCCCCAGGGTATAACAGTGAACTCGATGAATGGCGTGCACTCGCAGATGGTGCTACAGATTACCTAGATAAACTGGAAATTCGCGAAAGGGAAAAACTGGGGATAGACACACTTAAAGTTGGTTATAACGCGGTGCACGGGTACTATATCCAAGTCAGCCGAGGTCAAAGCCACCTAACTCCAATCCACTATGTTCGTCGTCAAACCCTAAAAAATGCAGAACGCTATATTATTCCTGAATTAAAAGAATATGAAGATAAAGTACTGACATCAAAAGGGAAAGCGTTAGCAATTGAAAAAGCATTATATGATGAGCTATT
>NZ_JAYQWM010000216.1:0-1586 GCF_036662595.1 Escherichia sp. Lx600-2
CTGATAGAAACAGAAGCCACTGGAGCACCTCAAAAACACCATCATACACTAAATCAGTAAGTTGGCAGCATCACCCTTCCGGCAAGCTGGCGAGAAATTGCGTTAAATCCTGCGTTAATCGTTGTTGCATAGTATCCCCCATTCCTGACGTTTTCCTTTTATCCGTTCGTTATAACGCTGATAGTTCTTCGCTTTCGTAGGACTAAATGATAATGCCCGACACCAGTAATCGTTATTGAGTAAAACTTTGCATATCCGCCGCCAGGAGGGGATATCTTTCGCGCCAATGTCCCCTTGCTGGGTTTGTGGAACCTCGATGCCTTTTTTCTGATACCAGTGCAAATAAATGGCGATTTTATTGCGGTAATGCTCAGCTGTTTTTTCCGGCATGCTATTGAGCAGCAATAATGCATATTCTTGCCAGTCTAAATGTTCTGGCTTGAGGATTTTCCGATGCCCATAGAAATGATTGTCATGTCCGGCGTAAATGCCGCCACTTTTTACCCCGCTGACTCGTGCGCACATAGCAGCCCAGCGATCCGGTTCGATAACGTGATAGAGCCATAATCCTTGTCGTTGCTCCGGGCCAAAAGGTTCGCAAATTCGCATATGACGCAGAGGAACGCCTGCCTGATACATCAGGTTATACAGTGGGTTGCAGAGACTTTGATGATTTGCATACCAGGTCCAGATATCAGCCACTTTCCAGTCGTAAATGGGATAAATGTACCAGCTATGACCGCCTGGTGCGGCCGTAGTCCAGGGTTTATCGTCGGCAAAACGTTGTTTATTTAAACTGGCGATGGCGACAAAACGGTTGTAGGACTCATCCGCACGGATGCCGATCATCATCGCCGCCGGACGTTTTTGTGAAAACCATTCGGCAAACTCACGTACAAATTGTTCGAAGGTCATGCCTGGCTGGTAAAAGGAGAAAAAGTCAGGATCGGTTATCGCATCTTGCGGGGGCTGACGCACCCATTCGACATCAGGTTCCCAGCACTGCCATTCGGGTTGGTATTGTGAAAGGGAATTTTGCGTCGTAAGCGGGAGCGCAACCCAGTAAAACTCTTCGATGACATCGGTGTACAACTCGTGCAGGGACTGAACATAATTAATGGTGCAAGAGAATTGCGCCTCCCAGTCGATAAACAAAACGCAGATTTTTTTGCCCATTTGTCGGGCAAGTTCGGCTGTCAGATGCAGCATTAAACCAGAGTCTTTGCCGCCAGAAAATGAGACACAAACGCGGGGTAGGGTGTTGAGTGTCCAGGTAATACGCTCTCGTGCAGCTTCCAGAATATTGAGCGGAAGAGGAATTTTATAAATAGACATCTGAAGACGCTCTCTGAACGTTACAGGGTGATCAGTGAGATAAGACTGTTAATTATAAAGTAAACACTGAAAAGCAGAGTGTTTTATTTTTCATTCGCGCTGTGAATAAATAGGTGAAAGTTATAGTAGCTGTCTGAGGTTATATATCAAAAACACTCATTTAGACGGTCAATGAATCGTGAGAACACCAGATTGTTTAAAGAACATTTATTATAGCAAATGTAAAGCTTTATTCAAGGTAACGGATGTTC
>NZ_JAYQWM010000217.1:0-1574 GCF_036662595.1 Escherichia sp. Lx600-2
CAGAGAGATCTTTAGTTTGTTGCAGATCGTTGATATCGTACAGAGCTAGTTTATTCTCTGCATAGGTGTAAACCAGAGAATAATCGTTGCTTCTTACAGTGTATGCAAACTGGCTTAAGTCTTCTGTATGTGGGTTGTGCGGATAATCATCAGACTCTTTTCTCACGAATTTATGATATCCGTTCCAGAATGCAGTGTTCTCTTCGTCCCACCAGTGAGAATAAGAGGTAATCCAGGACAGATATTTGTGAGGTTCGCCAGCTGCAGATTTCTTATCAGCTCCTTTCTGTACATATGGCAATAATGATACACCATCTAGTTTCAGAGAAGCAGGGATCTTGATATCTGCGGCATCTAAAGCGGTCGGATAGAAGTCCATTGATGAAACCAGTTTGTCATAATCACCCGTTTTCAGCTTGCCATTCCACCACATGAACATAGGTGTATGCATACCACCCGGATACGGTTGGCCTTTGTAACCAGCCTGCGCACCATTCAGTGGCAGTGGACCATCAATTACAGCACCGTTATCAGAGGTGAACAGAATGATGGTGTTGTCGTACTGACCTTTTTCCTTAAGTGTATTCAGGATCTTTTTAACCCCCTGGTCAACGGAGTAAATTGACGCATAATAGTTATCAGCAGTCTTGCTACCAGTGTTGAATTTCTCCTGATAGTTTTTAGGCGCAGGCTGATCGTTAGGCAGGTGTGGTGCACTGTATGCCAGATAAATCATAAATGGCTGTTCCAGTTTGCTTGCACGGTCAATTACACCAATTGCTTCATCAGTTAATTGATCACTAATGTACCCTTCAGCTTTAATGTTTTCACGGTTACGGAACAATGACGGGGAGTTATAAAGTGAAACGCCGGATGCGTGATAGCCCATGAAGTAGTTGAAGCCACGATTCTGAGGTTGCCATTCTTCTGCGGAGAAGGTGGTGAAGTTATCGTGGTAGTCACGGGTTTGTTTTTCTTCAGGCACACCTACGTTGCTGATTTTTGATAAGTGCCACTTACCGATTGCTGCAGTGTAATAACCATGATTCTGAAGTAATTCAGACAGGAATGTTTCTTCCAGAGGGATACCATCCTGTGCATCAGAATTTGAATATACACCGAAGCGAGCAGGAGCTCGCGCCGTCAGGATTGCGGCACGTGAAGGGCCAGAGACACCGTGTGCAACATAGCCGTTAGTGAATTTTACACCTTCGTCCATCAGGGCCGCTAATGTTGGAGTGGATTTTTTTGCAGCTTCAATTGCTTTATCAATACCTATTTTGTATGTATCAACAACATTTCGGTTATCCATCGTTTTAGGGTCAAATGAACTATCATCAAAAGGCAATTGTCCATACCCTAAATCATCCATTGTTAAAACAATGATATTTGGCTTACCTTTAGTGCTGTATTCCGTCGGCGTGAAGTCCGCAAAGGCAACATTGGTTTTTGTTGCTTTGAGCTTAACATCATCTGCTGCATTTGCAGTACTCATCATCAGACCAGATGCTAATATAAGTGATATTGATGAGTTAAGCAGTTTTTTATTTAACTGATGTTCCATATGGTATTCC
>NZ_JAYQWM010000218.1:0-1538 GCF_036662595.1 Escherichia sp. Lx600-2
ATGATGTAATGTATTACACAGTTGGACTAATCCCCAGTTAATGCGGTCTTCACCTCCAACCGCAAACTGCAACCCCGAAGAATAATAATCATACGTCCCAATTTGAGGGAATGGCGTACCGACGCCCGGAATGTAATAAGCATAAAAACCACGCTCATTGGCCTGACGATTTTCGGGGGCACTGGCATGATACAGTTTAGCCACATTGGATGGATGCGGTGGTGTACTGCCTGTGTCATTCGGCTCATTGTTATTGGTGCCATCAAAAAACAAGCTGATATGTAAACTTTTACAACACGAATTTTTTAATTTCCGATAACAGTCACTCCGATGTCGAGATTCTTCTTGTCTTATTTTTTCAATATTCTTAGTTAACTGCTCTTTTGTCAGTTTTAACCGTCCATCAAGCGGAAATTCAGGGGGAACCCAACAAGGGTCACCTTGGGTTGATATTTGGTCTTTTTGAGGGGCGATAATCATTGAGGACATTGTGCGGGCTCCGGTTGGTCAAAAGGATCTTTAATTGGGTGGTCTGGATGCTCAATGCCATGGCACGTCGCGGTGACTTTCACTTGTTGGCACGGTAAGAAGTGGACTTGCAACCCACAGGAATCCGTATATTCCGGGATAGTCACGGTAGTCTGATATTGTCGGTAATTGGCTTCCTTTTTTTTCATGAACTCCCTAAATTCATCAGTTCCTAAAGGGGGCATATTTTTAGGAAACGGGTCAGGATTAACTTCCCACTTGATATTGACCTGCATATTGGGCTGCCATATTTCAGGTAGCATGATGCAGCACGTAAACCCCCCGGTTCGACCCCGATAGCCATTGACCGAAAACCAATTGATATTGGTATCTGCCACATGGTTATACCCCAATAAATTCGCCCCCACATAGGCGATGTTCTCTTTCGGTTTCTCGTCGGGCGAACACCCTAAAATGAAGAGTGGAAGAATGAAAAAAGCTAAAGTGCACACTCTCATGTACAATTCCTGTTCATTGGAAATAAAAAATAGTATCGTACACTTAAGGTAAATTATCTATTATTGAATGGATTTAATTCAATTTTTTTCTCGTTTCTTATAAGCAAGATCCATTATGTTAAACGGGTGAGTCAGTTAGTTAAAATCGCCCGCTCCCCCCAATCAAAGCCATTCAAAACAATTTTAAGACACGAACACCCTTAAACTATGTTGAAAGTTTAGAACGGTTTTGCGAGCTTCTGAGTGCGTTTTTAACATCATGTAAACTGACAGGTAAAACGATGAGAAATCGCTAAAAGGCACAAACTTGTTTTGTGACTTTTGCCGATTTTACCAACCGAGTTAATGAGGCTGTTGGACTTGTTGCCGCCATAATGGCGGCGTTTCGAGATAGCTGCCTAGACGGGTCGGATGAATTCATCGTTTCAACCGTTTTTTTCATGTGACCATTACCGATGAAATTTTTTGTCACCGTATGATGTAATGTATTACACAGTTGGACTAATCCCCAGTTAATGCGGTCTTCACCTCCAACCGCAAACTGCAACCCCG
>NZ_JAYQWM010000219.1:0-1507 GCF_036662595.1 Escherichia sp. Lx600-2
ATCGGTGGAGCTGCATGACAAAGTCATCGGGCATTATCTGAACATAAAACACTATCAATAAGTTGGAGTCATTACCGGGACGTATTACTCCATTCTGGATAGCGACGGCGATAAAAAACACGGTGATGATACTGATGACCGTTACGGCGCACGCGTTCGCTTTAAATACTTCTTCTGATGAAGGCGCGGTGCTGGATATTTTCCGGCACCGCAACTCATTAAGGCAGGTAAAACACTTCTTGCAGCTCGCTACTCACCGGGCTGTTATCCGGGTTAGCTGGCATAACGTCGGTCATATATTTCCACCAACGTTGGCAGATTTCAGTGCTGGCTACCGCATTCCACCGTTCTTCAGATTCAATCTCTACCATGGCAAACAGCAGATTACGCGCTTTGTCGAGGTAAATGGCGTAGTTATGCGCACCGTGAGATTTCAACACTGCTTCCAGTTCCGGCCAGATGGGGTTATGCCGACGCTGATACTCTTCGTGGGCGTCGGGGTTAACCTGCATGACAAAGGCTTTGCGGATCATGTTTGCTCCTTACAGCGCCAGCGCACTGGCTAGTGGTGTAACGCCGAAGCGCTTGCCGAGCGCTATCAACTCTTCACGGCTGATGGTCTGTTTCATGCCGCCCATCGAATAAATCTTCACTAATACTTGTGCTGATTTTTCTGCGGTGTCGATTAAACCGAATGTTTCATCCAGCGTCGGTCCGGAACCGAACACACCGTGGAAGGGCCACAACACCAGCGAATGTTTCTGCATCTCTTGTGCGGTCGCCTGGCCGATTTCGTCCGTGCCGGGCACCATCCACGGCAGAATGCCAACGCCATCCGGGAATACCACCAGACACTCGGTGCTGCCTTCCCACAGTTGGCGAGTAAAGACCGCGGTGTCGTTTTCCAGTACATAGGTGAGGGCGATCAGGTTGGTGGCGTGGCAGTGCATGATCACCCGATCTTTACCGTTGGTGGCTTTAATGCGCTCGCAGTGGGAGAGAAAGTGAGCCGGAAGTTCAGAAGTTGGAACGGCTTCGTTGGTTAACCCCCAGAGAATATGGTAGCCCGCGCCGTCGCTGTCGACTTTTACGACGCCTAAGTTAGCTGCAGGATCAAGCTGGACGTTACGGAAGAATTTGCCGGAGCCGGTGACAATAAACGGCGTATTTGCCAGTAAAGGCATGGGCTGGCTGAGCGGAATATAGCGCGGTTGTGGGTGGAAGTTGTCGTGATAAAGCGCGATATCGGCGTCATCCAGGCGCAGCGTCAGGTTGCCGCCGTTGCGCTCGTCCCAGCCTTTCAGCCAGGCATCGGTGGTGGCTTTGATCATTCCCTGGACAAACCAGGACTGGGTAATGTTTTGCATGTTCTGTGTTCCTGTAAATTCGGTGTTGTCGGATGCACGACCCGTAGGCCGGATAAGGCGCTCGTGCCGCATCCGGCAATCAATGCCTGATGCGACGCTGTCGCGTCTTATCAGGCCTACAACTATTGCCGACCTGTAGG
>NZ_JAYQWM010000220.1:0-1507 GCF_036662595.1 Escherichia sp. Lx600-2
GTTTAATAAAAAAAAGATTAAGGGATGAAGGAACGTCATTTACTGAAATATTGAGAGATACTAGGATGAGGTATGCAAAAAAACTCATAACTTCAAACTCTTATTCTATCAATGTCGTAGCCCAGAAATGTGGCTATAACAGTACTTCATATTTCATATGTGCATTTAAAGATTATTATGGTGTCACGCCATCTCATTATTTTGAGAAAATAATCGGCGTCACAGATGGAATAAACAAAACAATTGACTGATAATGTTTATTACAAGTTGTCTACATGTTAATTATAATATTATACAGCGTTTTTTTTGATGTGATATTCTGGAACCATTAATTTGTAATTGGGTTGCTGTCGCCTATTTTATACATACTATAATTGATGGTTTTTTATGTGATTTAGTTAATAACCTTCTGGGTTTATTTTAAGGGTTAATTGTTACATTGAAATGGCTAGTTATTCCCCGGGGCGATTTTCACCTCGGGGAAATTTTAGTTGGCGTTCTTAAAATGTGTACTTAAGACCAGCAGTAGTGATGAAGTTATAGTTTTCTATACCTGCTCCATTTTTGCTGTAGTCTGAAGTGTTATTATTGTGATCATAAAGTGAAGTATTACCTTTTTTATTCGTAACCCGATTCCATGCGCCTTCAACATAAACTTTTGCGTTAGGTGTGACGTAATAACCTGCATTGACTGCAACAGAATAGTAATTTTGGTCTTTGACCTTACTGCGATAAGTGATTCTTTTTCCCGGGTCATAGTGTTCATCGTTATCAGATGATTCCACCCAGCCGCTGTATTTAAATGTGCCACCGAGTTCAAAATCTTCATAACGATAACTTCCAGTCAAGCCAATGTAGGGCATTTTAAAACGTTGTTTGTAGCCGATTGCTCTTTCTCCATTCGGGAAGGAGCCGATATCATCTCTGAATCCCTCCTCAGAACTGTAGATATAGGAACCACCTCTGGCTGTAAAGCTATAACGGCTTTCCTGATATCCGGCCATGAGTCCCAGGCGGTAATTGGGTTCGTTGAGGAGCCAGCCTTTGATATTCAGATCAAATTCGTTGGCATAATTGAGTTGTGTATCAGGGTGTCTACTTTCATCCGTCCAGGTTCCGGGGTTACTGGAATCCATCCACTCCTGATCGACCATATTGCCACCTCGGCTGCCGAGAGTTGTCCAGCCAGCAGCCCCGATAGATATCTGGGGCATCAAATCCCAATTAATTGCACCTTTAATAATTGCAGCGTTATTGAATTTCCAGTCGAGTTGACTGACTTTTCGGCCTCCTTCTTCGGCTAGATAAACACGCTCTTTTGTTTTTCCGCTCAGAGTTCCAAGACTAATGTCCGCATTTATGTTGTCAGGAGTAAACGATAAAGTCTCGGTAGAAGCAAAAGAGCTGATCGCAATAGGGGTTGTCAGGACTTAGACTGGCCCCCTGAATCTCCAGACAACCAATATCACTTAAATAAGTGATAGTCTTAATACTAGTTTTTAGACTA
>NZ_JAYQWM010000221.1:0-1475 GCF_036662595.1 Escherichia sp. Lx600-2
GAAATCGCAACGGAGGAAGAAACCTCATTGCTGGAAGCCTGGAAAAAGTATCGGGTGTTGCTGAACCGTGTTGATACGTCAACTGCACAGGATATTGAATGGCCAGCACTGCCGTAGGGTAAAACATATAAATTCTATAATTAGATGTATCTTTCCATTTACGGCAAGGAAGGGGGCTTGGAAGACGTAAAGCATCTCACACCGAGATTATTTTTTATATGTCAGGTGTCTGAAGTTTTGCTTTGGCTCTTAAAATGGTTTGCCGCGAGGTTTTGAATTCCCGGGCAATGGCACTTATACTTACACCTGACTTAATTCGTTCGAATACCACCTGTTTCTGTTCTTCATTTAACACAGGTGGTCGACCAAAACGTTTCCCTGCGCCGCGGGCTCTTACTATCCCGGAATGAGTGCGTTCAAGTAAAAGGTCTCGTTCAAATTCAGCGACTGCTGAAATTACGTGCATCATCATTTTTCCTGTTGGACTGGTCAGGTCAATGCCCCCCAATGCTAAGCAATGCACTCTGATACCTGTTTCGGTCAGTTGTTCCACTGTTTTCCTGATATCCATTGCATTACAACCAAGGCGATCCAGTTTTGTCACAATCAATTGATCACCACATTTCAGGCGAGCAAGCAACCGGTTAAAACCAGGACGCTCACTGGTTGCTGCTGAGCCGCTAATGTGTTCTTCGATTATTTGCTGAGGTTTGATTTTAAAACCTGCACTTTCGATTTCCCGGCGTTGATTTTCGGTGGTCTGATCCAGCGTTGATATCCGACAGTAAGCAAAAATTCGAGACATAGTGAGACTCTATACGAAATTGGTGTTCATATCATAATGCATCTCAGAAAATAATTTTGATTATTTTTGTGCATATTTGTATGTACACGTTCGAAAATAAACGAATGCGTATGCAACCCCGTAACTTTGGTGAGACCCAAAATCGATTTTGTGAAAAATGGCTTTAACTCGGTTTGTTTTTCGAGTTCCGGGCGGACTCAAGGAAGAAGAATAGTGTTGCGTGTTATTTTAACCAGATTTCAAGTTGTTTGCTCGTGGAAAAGTGGAGCAAAATGTTGTTAAAGTGGAAAAATGATAAAAAAGTAAGTTTATTATATTACATTTTACCATTTAAATTTTGGTTGTCTTTAAGAACTGATATCGCTGTTTGTAATAATTCTTTGTTATCCAGCCATGATTTTTTCTTTATGTTTCCTTCAATGTAATCAAGCAATGTTCTGGTATTGATAGGTCTTCCCTGTTTTGCTACTTCCACTACAGCATCCCCTAGGATAATTCTTACTTCAGGAAGCTGCGCAGGGAACCACTTTAGGGTGTCTTTTGATTTCATGAAGATATTCCTTAAAATATTATTGATTTTCATTGCGATATTGTATGTCTGATTCAGGATATGTTGACTTATACATCGGTTTTGTCTGGGTTATTGGATATGCCAATCCCTAATTTTATT
>NZ_JAYQWM010000222.1:0-1423 GCF_036662595.1 Escherichia sp. Lx600-2
TGATAGAAACAGAAGCCACTGGAGCACCTCAAAAACACCATCATACACTAAATCAGTAAGTTGGCAGCATCACCGCCGATTGGATTTGCCCCTATATTTCCAGACACCTGTTATCACTTAACCCATTACTGGCTTGCTGCCGTAGATATTCCCGTGGCGAGCGATAACCCAGTGCACTATGCGGATGCCATTCGTTATAATGCTCGAATGCCTCTGCAAGGTTCTTTGCTGCCGTTAACCCGTCTGGTTTGGGCATGACACTGATGTAGTCACGCTTTATCGTTTTCACGAAGCTCTCTGCTATGCCGTTACTCTCCGGACTCCGCACCGCCGTGTTCTTCGGTTCAAGCCCCAACATCCGGGCAAACTGCCGTGTTTCATTAGCCCGGTAGCATGAACCATTATCCGTCAGCCACTCTACTGGAGACGCCGGAAGCTCGTTGCCGAAACGGCGTTCCACCGCTCCCAGCATGACGTCCTGTACTGTTTCACTGTTGAAGCCGCCCGTAGTGACCGCCCAGTGCAGTGCCTCACGGTCACAGCAGTCCAGCGCGAACGTGACTCGCAGTTTTTCTCCGTTATCACAGCGGAACTCGAACCCGTCAGAGCACCATCGCTGATTACTTTCTTTCACAGCCACTCTGCCGGTATGTGCCCGTTTCGATGGCGGTACAGCGGGTTTTCGCTCAAGCAACAGCGCATTCTGGCGCATGATCCGGTAAATACGTTTGGCATTGATCGCAGGCATACCATCAAGTTCGGCCTGTCTGCGAAGCAGCGCCCATACCCGACGATAACCATATGTGGGCAGCTCTCCGATAACATGGTGTATACGGAGAAGCACATCCGTATCATCTGAGTGACGGCTGCGGCGACCATCTTTCCAGTCATCGGTTCGTCTGAGAATGACGTGCAACTGCGCACGCGACACCCGGAGACAACGGCTGACTAAGCTTACTCCCCATCCCCGGGCAATAAGGGCGCGTGCGCTATCCACTTTTTTGCCCGTCCATATTCAACGGCTTCTTTGAGGAGTTCATTTTCCATCGTTTTTTTGCCGAGCAGGCGCTGGAGTTCTTTAATCTGCTTCATGGCGGCAGCAAGTTCAGAGGCAGGAACGACCTGTTCTCCTGCGGCCACAGCAGTAAGACTTCCCTCCTGGTATTGCTTGCGCCAGAGAAATAACTGGCTGGCTGCCACACCGTGTTGCCGGGCAACAAGGGAGACTGTCATTCCCGGTTCAAAACTCTGCTGAACAATAGCGATCTTTTCCTGTGTAGTACGCCGTCTGCGTTTCTCCGGTCCTAAGACATCAATCATCTGCTCTCCAATGACTAGTCTAAAAACTAGGGAAGGTGCGAATAAGCGGGGAAATTCTTCTCGGCTGACTCAGTCATTTCATTTCTTCATGTTTGAGCCGATT
>NZ_JAYQWM010000223.1:0-1419 GCF_036662595.1 Escherichia sp. Lx600-2
ACTTTGTGATTCATGACTGGGGTGAAGTCGTAACAAGGTAACCGTAGGGGAACCTGCGGTTGGATCACCTCCTTACCATTGAAGTGTTTTTGTGAAGTGCTCACACAGATTGTCTGATAGAAAGTAGAGCAATGGCTTTACGTGGGAGGCTTTTTGCGCTGATGTAGCATTTTAACACAGCCGCTCCATTCCAATGAGGAATGTCGCCTTACACGAAACTAGCAAATCGGTGATTTGCTAAACAAGTTTCGTGTCCCCTTCGTCTAGAGGCCTAGGACACCGCCCTTTCACGGCGGTAACAGGGGTTCGAATCCCCTAGGGGACGCCAATTGCGCCGATGTCGAGTGAAAGACGATGTCCCCAATAATGATTAAGCCAATTACGTTGTAGTTGGTTTAACAATTATGCTCTTTAACAATCTGGAACAAGCTGAAAATTGAAAACAACGCACATTGTTTATCGCTTAAACAATGTGAGAGTCTCTCAAAAATCTCAACTTGAAGTGTTTTTCAAACACACAAACGAGTGGCATGAGCGAGCAGTGTGAAATTCAAGGCGGCTAGCGCACAGCAAGCGCAGCGTACAATAGTACGTGAGCATTGCGAGCACTACCCAACGAAGAAGTTCACCACGCACAGCCATGACGTTAAGTGTCGTCTGATAAGAAGACACCTTCGGGTTGTGAGGTTAAGCGACTAAGCGTACACGGTGGATGCCTAGGCAATCAGAGGCGATGAAGGACGTGCTAATCTGCGATAAGCGTCGGTAAGGTGATATGAACCGTTATACCCGACGATTTCCGAATGGGGAAACCCAGTGCAATTCGTTGCACTATCGTTTGATGAATACATAGTCAAACGAAGCGAACCGGGGGAACTGAAACATCTCAGTACCCCGAGGAAAAGAAATCAACCGAGATTCCCCTAGTAGCGGCGAGCGAACGGGGAGCAGCCCAGAGTCTTAATCAGCATTAGTATCAGGAGAACGGTCTGGAAAGTCCGGCAGTAAAGGGTGATAGCCCCGTATCTGAAGATATTAGTGTTGTGAACTCGACGAGTAGGGCGGGACACGTGTTATCCTGTCTGAATATGGGGGGACCATCCTCCAAGGCTAAATACTCCTGATTGACCGATAGTGAACCAGTACCGTGAGGGAAAGGCGAAAAGAACCCCGGCGAGGGGAGTGAAATAGAACCTGAAACCGTGTACGTACAAGCAGTGGGAGCCTTGATTTATCAGGGTGACTGCGTACCTTTTGTATAATGGGTCAGCGACTTATATTCTGTAGCAAGGTTAACCGTATAGGGGAGCCGTAGGGAAACCGAGTCTTAACTGGGCGAATGAGTTGCAGGGTATAGACCCGAAACCCGGTGATCTAGCCATGGGCAGGTTGAAGGTTGGGTAACACTAACTGGAGGAC
>NZ_JAYQWM010000224.1:0-1415 GCF_036662595.1 Escherichia sp. Lx600-2
AAACAATACAGCAGTGGTAAAAAGACATTTTTCGACATTGAAGTAGATGTATTAAAGGATGAACTTGAATTATTCAGAATAGATAATGGCGAAAAAGTTTACCTTTATCAGAATTTTAAGGATTTTAATAAGGTTTTTCTGCAAAAAAATATTGAAAAAATAAATCAATATACAGAGATTAATCATCTCGAAGTTAAAATCGTTGAGAGAGTCGCAAGAAGAGCATCAAAGCTAAGGTTTTCTTATAAAATAGATAAAGAAAGTGAGGGCTTAGATATCAGAATACCATACGGTTTCAGAGGATAATTGCATAAACTTCGTTTTGAGATCGAAATGAGGTAGCTCATGGCTAAAATCTATCAATTCCCTCAGGGGGAAGAACGTGCTAAATTCAGGAAAGAAATTGCCAGGGAGCGTAAGAAACGTTTTGCAGTGAAAACAGGGAGCACTTTTGTTAAGTGGCTTGGCTGGGGATGGTTTTATCTTCGTCTTCTTGTCGCGAGTGTTTTACATTTTATCTTTGTTTTTGTGTTAGCCATTCTTGGTGCGTTTAAATGGGCTGTATTCTGGCTGGGTGGTATTTTGTGTGTCATCACTTGGTATCATCTCGATCACCAGTTATGGACGCCACAAAATCTGACTATACCGGTGATTACGGCAACCTGGATTTTGGGACTGCTGGCTGAGCCTCTGATGGAGCTGCTCAACAAAACTATGCCTTGGCACAAGTTACTTGTTCCCGAACCTGCGGACGAAAGCACCGAGAACAGTAGCGAGATAAGCCAGCAATGATGCTACTCAGCAGTTATGCCAGTCCCTGCCTTTTCACTGCGATGCAGGATAGGGCAAACGCCGCAAAATGACGTCTCTGACGCCATTCCGCAACGTTTGCCCGGTGACCTACAGTCGGTTCTTGTTGGAGAATTTTATGAAATATTTGGTCAAAGAGTTTATTAACGAAAAATATACTAAGGCTGTTAATATTTTAAAGGATAACCTTAAAGAACACTATCATGTTTTTTATTGTGTGAGATTAAGTGAGATTCTTTTTCCTGCCAGTGAATATGGAACTGAACAGTTTTTTAGTGATTTTGAAAAGATAAACTCCATTTCATTACCTGTCTTAGTGTTTGATCTCAAAGAGGGTGTTCCTGTGATTGTCATTAGTCTTGATGATGTCAGCTACTGTGATGTTCTGGACGAAATGGATATTGATTTTATGAAATGTGATTCGCTGGCAGAATTGCTTACCAGCGATAAGCTGGAAAATTTATTAGTATGATTCGGCTTTGTTGAATAAATCAGATTTCGGGTAAGTCTCCCCCGTAGCGGGTTGTATTTTCAGGCAATACGCACGCTTTCAGGCATACCTGCTTTCGTCATTTTGTTCAGCGCTCGTACCAGGGCCATAGCCT
>NZ_JAYQWM010000225.1:0-1402 GCF_036662595.1 Escherichia sp. Lx600-2
GTATTTTATCAATTGATTTTCAATATCGTTTAATAAAGAAAAATTAAGCAAGCTGGATGTTGGTTTTTTGTTAATTGAATGGTTCTAATAATGTTTTTTACTGTTGTTGAATGTGACTTGATAAGAAATGCAAGTAAAAATGATACTCTTTTGGGGCGCAAAAGCATAACATCAAACAAACAAATAACACACCGAAAAAACTCACAATTAATAACCTATGATATACATACTGTTTATTATGGTTGAATAAGCCACTCGATATCTGGTGCTACGGAAGTGTCCACACGGTTTAGCAGCACCCGATACTTTTTTCAGGCTTCCAGCAACGATCTTTCTTCCTCCGTTGCGATTTCCAGATCTACAGCATCCTGCAGTGGCGCAATATACTCACTGAATTCTTGGATGTAGAACTGTGTGGTGACGGTCTTCCAGCCATTCGGCTCCTGCTGTATTGAAGCATACCAGGCTATTTCAATATCGCTATGCTGCGGCAGCATTTAACCCCTTGTAATTCATTGCCATAATTGATTTAACTCACAAATAAAACTATAACATGGTGAAATTAATGAAAAAAAACACAGATGATGGGGCTAAAATTTACACACCACTTACCCTAAAGCTTTATGACTGGTGGGTTTTGGGAGTATCAAATCGGCTTGCATGGGGATGTCCTACAAAGGAACACCTTCTTCCACACTTTCTGGAACATTTAGGTAACAACCATCTGGATATTGGTGTTGGAACTGGGTTTTACCTTACTCACGTACCTGAGAGTAGTCTGATATCTTTAATGGATTTGAACGAAGCTAGCCTGAACGCGGCATCTACAAGGGCTGGGGAATCAAAAATTAAACATAAAATTAGCCATGATGTTTTTGAACCTTATCCCGCGGCGTTACATGGTCAATTTGATTCCATTTCCATGTTTTACCTTCTTCACTGCCTGCCTGGAAATATATCTACAAAAAGCTGTGTAATACGCAATGCGGCGCAGGCCTTAACTGACGATGGAACTCTATACGGAGCCACAATTCTTGGCGATGGAGTTGTGCACAATAGCTTCGGTCAAAAACTGATGCGCATTTACAATCAGAAAGGCATCTTTTCAAACACAAAAGATTCCGAAGAAGGCTTAACACATATACTCTCAGAGCATTTCGAGAATGTTAAAACCAAGGTTCAAGGTACTGTAGTAATGTTTTCCGCTTCAGGGAAAAAATAGCATCCAACCGCAGCACGTTCTTGCTTAAGACGTGCTGCGGCATAATCCCAATGATTACTCCCTGACAGGGTTCGTAGGCCACTCAATATCAGGTGCAGTTGATGTATCAACACGGTTCAGCAACACCCGATACTTTTTCCAGGCTTCCAGCAATGAGGTTTCTTCCTCCGTTGCGATTTC
>NZ_JAYQWM010000226.1:0-1349 GCF_036662595.1 Escherichia sp. Lx600-2
AGCTTGGCTTGCTATTGAGTTTACTGTGGCTTTCAGTGTATCAGGCCCCAGTTTATTTAACGGCAATGTTGCTGTGTAGTTGCCGTTATTGTGATCTACCCATGCCACACTGCCCATTTGGCTATGTTGTAGCGCAATATGTTTACTGCTAACTCCTTTGAGTGGGTTGTGGAAGGTATCTTTTAAGCTGACGGTCAGTTGCACATTCGCGCCAGATGTTAACGTTGTGTTTGGTGCACTTAGTACCACGCTGCTAACAACACCTTGCTTGTCTTTTATGCCACTGCCATCTGTCGTTGCGGTAACGGTATCGGCTTGTGCCACGTTTAGCGTTTTTGGCTTGGATTTTAGCCCATTGGTAGAAATAACCACCTCATGAGCACCACTGAGTTGCCCCGCTAATGTTCCTGTGTAGCTGCCATCCGCTTGTTGATTGACGTTAATTTTTTTCGGTTTAAGCTGATCGATTGCGACCTCAACCTGTTGGATGCCGTCAACCGGGTTCCCTTGAACATCGGCTAAGGTAAACGTTAAGGTACTTTCTGCCCCTGCGCCTACAGAAGGGGTTATATGGGTGATAACAACCTTGTTGATGTGTTTATCTCCTTGTGTTTTTTTCACGTCAATCTTAACCGGATCACTTTGCGAACTGTTAACCTTAGCGACTAAGAGGTCTTCACCCAATGCCGTTAACATTAAGTCCGCAATGTAGGTCCCATCTTTGTTATCAACCCAAAGCCCATTACCGGTTTGGTTGTGGGTTAATTTGATGTTTTTAACATCAATACCACTTAGAGGGTTATCAAACGCATCTTTTAAGGTCAGCGTCAGTCTTACACTATCCCCTGATTTCAGGTTTTGAGTTGATACCGCTGTGAGCTCGGCGGTTTTGATCACGCCGCGTGCACCCTGCGTACCCGTTCCCGAGGTGTTGGTTGCCGTGATGACAGAAGCCACATTAACTTCCCACGTTTGCTGTGCGGTTTGTTTATAGGCAGTCACTTTAACCGTATATTTACCGACTTTTTGCGGTGGCAAGGTCACGGTGTAAGCCCCTTTTGAAGTTAAGGATTCAGTGAAAATGGCGTCTATCAGTGCACCATTGAGCGTGACCTTAAAGTCATCAGCAATTTGCGTGACACCATGTTGATTGATATCAAGGGCTTTCACCGTCAGTGTTGGCGAGTTACCTGCTGCTGTTGGGGCAATAGGGCTAAGCTCCAGTGTGCTAATTTGCGTCACTTGGTTGGTATTTTGTACGTCAACAGTGACAGCTTGGCTTGCTATTGAGTTTACTGTGGCTTTCAGTGTATCAGGCCCCAGTTTATTTAACGGCAATGTTGCTGTGT
>NZ_JAYQWM010000227.1:0-1343 GCF_036662595.1 Escherichia sp. Lx600-2
GGGATTGAAGCCCGAAGGGGCGAGACAGCTTGCCTGGCTCGATGCGCAGCACGAAAGCCCGGCCCGCAGGGAACGCCCTGAGTAACCGGCGGCCGCTGCCGGGCCAATCACGGCGATCACCCAAAATAACCCTGCTGTGAAATCCACGGATCGTACAGCAGGGTAAGCCAGGGGAGCAGGGGAAAGGGGCGGCTTGCCGCCCCTTTCCGTTACTTCTTCTTGCTTTTCAGGACTTTTATCAGGCCGGTGATGGCTGTGATGAGGGCTGCGATAGCGAGGATAACCGGCGGGAGGAGTTGGAGAATTTCGGCCATAAAGCACCTGTAGGGTAGTTGGAGGGTTTGTCGTTTCCGACAACCGGTGTGTAACACTGGCGCAAGGGGTGGGGTCAATAGCGCGAAGCGGCGAAGCGAACTATTGACGCCACACCGCGCTAGTGTGGAATACCGGTAATGGAGGAACGGCAGACCATCCAACGGAACGGGGAGCTGTGGAGGACAGTTCGCCTCCCGCCGGTTATCCTCGCGGCCCGGAGTTGGCACCGGCTGAAAAAGCCAAGCGAAGCGCGGAGGGCAAAGCCCGGAGGCCAAGCGGAGTGCGGAGGGCGAAGCCCGGAGGCGTTAGGGATTGAAGCCCGAAGGGGCGAGACAGCTTGCCTGGCTCGATGTGTAGCACGAAAGCCCGACCCGCAGGGGACGCCAGAGATCACCGGCGCAAAAAAAGGGGCTACGCCCCTACAGATAGAGCGGGGGGCTTACCCCCGCGCGATCATAAACTCCATTCAGCTTCTGAATAGCCCGGCAGTTCATAGGATTTTTTAGCTTTCCACTGGGCGGGATTAGGCAATGTTTCAGTATAAGCCTCATGTAACGCTGATTTTATGGCTTTGAGGACTGTATGCACCATCGTTTCATAGTATTCGGCAAACTCGCAGGACTGATATTCATACTCATCAATGCAGACAATCACCTGAATTTGTGTTTTTGGGTCGTTAATATTTAGTTCCGGTTCACTGTATTCAAAAGCGTGCGCCGGGCTGCTTTCTTGATAGCGAACATTAACAGAATGGGTATTCAGATTAAGCATCATCTGACCAAATGAAACAGCCTCGACAGGCTGAAGTGTGCCGGTCAGCACCAGAGTTTTAACGATAGTAGAAATGGCTTTATCAGATACTACGTATGCGCTCATAATTTATTCCTTCGCAGTTTTCCCGGAGCGGTTGCCGCCGCTGGTTCCGGGCCGGTCAGCACCATTGCTAACCGATAAATAAAGTATAGGCTTTCCCCCTCTAAAAGTCAACTTTTAGTATCATTATATAGTACGATAAAGATACTTAAATT
>NZ_JAYQWM010000228.1:0-1343 GCF_036662595.1 Escherichia sp. Lx600-2
AGGCTATGGCCCTGGTACGAGCGCTGAACAAAATGACGAAAGCAGGTATGCCTGAAAGCGTGCGTATTGCCTGAAAACACAACCCGCTACGGGGGAGACTTACCCGAAATCTGATTTATTCAACAAAGCCCACTTCAGGATACACAACCAGATGTGTAACGGAGTTATCTTCATCCAATACTTTTCCCCACGCCTGCTCAATTAGATTTCTGAGAACCACCACCTCACGACTCTTACACCAGACATCGTTATTAAGTAGCAGCACCATAAGATAAGGAGTGGCATCGTTAGCCACAGCTTCCCTACTCTAGAGGTAATATAAAGGGGTGGGCTCGACTGATTTATCTTTACGTCGCTTACATTGCAAATGTTCAGAAATTAGTCTATGCAGTTCACCAGTAAAATCAGCCATTAGAGAAGGAATTGCCTTATTCATACCAGGGCAAGGTATTAATTTAAACTGTAATAATTTAATTTTAGGATGTGTAGCAGCAGCCCGATACAGAGTTGCAAGGACACACTTTTGCCAGAGGGCGTTACAGGAAAGCTTAACGTTTGATTCTGTATACATAATAAATCACCTTGCAGTTACAATAGGTCAAAAACCGCTGTAGCCAAAGTTACGCTGGCCTGATGCTTTAGTGTCGAGCTTCGTCAAATAATCCAGACGTGCCAATAAGTGCTGGTGCTGCTCAGGGAAATCAGGATCGTTAATATCCAGGATGTAACGTCCATTAGTAGGGAAATGAACTAATCCCTGGTGATCTTCCAGTTCCAACCCTAAGGCGCTGTACCAGGCTCCGGTAATTAACCCTCTCAGGGTGTCAGAGCGCTCATAGTCTCCCAGGTGGTAATAGGCGTCTTTGTTAAACAACAGGCAGACGTGATAATGACATTTAAAGGACTGTGTATATTCTTTCGCCCAGATAATACAAACCGACGTTGCGTAGGTGCGTTTGCCTTATTGTTTTTTACGGTGTTGATCTGCATTAATTTTCGCATTCAGCGAGTTACGGAAACGAGATATCTCTCCGGGGATCAGGTTAGGGAAACAGGTAATGGTATCCCCGTTGTCAATCACAGGAGGGTAATGGAGATCCACCCGTATTGCTGTTATTCTGGAAGTATTTTTAATATTCGTATTGATAGTTCTCAGAGATATATCACACTCTAGATATTTTAATTAAGTATCAGTTCGATATCGGTAGACTGGCCCCCTGAATCTCCAGACAACCAATATCACTTATTTAAGTGATAGTCTTAATACTAGGGAAGGTGCGAACAAGTTCCTGATATGAGATCATCATATTCATCCGGAGCGCATCCCAGAGGGACATCATGAG
>NZ_JAYQWM010000229.1:0-1339 GCF_036662595.1 Escherichia sp. Lx600-2
GGTGGAGCTGCATGACAAAGTCATCGGGCATTATCTGAACATAAAACACTATCAATAAGTTGGAGTCATTACCCGCGTGCAACAATAACGTCATTGAACTCTCAACGTTAAATCACGTATTAATCACCCACATCAACCGTAACATCATCAACGATTATCTGTTGTTTTTAAATAAGAACTTAACCTGTGTAAAGCCCTGGTCGCGGCTGGCTACCCCGGTTATCGCTTGTCATAGCCGTACACCGGAAGTGTTCCAGCTAGCCGCCAACCACAGCAAGCAGCAACCCAGCAAACCCTGCGAAACGGAGTTGACGCGCGCATTGCTTTTTACCGTATTGTCTAACTTTCTTGAGCAATCGCGGTTTATTGCCCTACTGATGTATATCTTACGCAGCAGCGTCCGCGACAGCGTCTGCCGCATTATTCAAAGCGATATTCAGCATTACTGGAATCTGCGAATTGTCGCCAGTTCGCTATGTTTAAGCCCCAGCCTGCTCAAAAAGAAATTAAAAAACGAAAATACCAGCTATAGCCAGATTGTCACAGAGTGTCGTATGCGTTACGCCGTACAGATGTTATTGATGGATAACAAAAATATCACTCAGGTGGCGCAATTATGTGGCTATAGCAGCACGTCGTACTTTATCTCTGTTTTTAAGGCGTTTTACGGCCTGACACCGTTGAATTATCTCGCCAAACAGCGACAAAAAGTGATGTGGTGAAGGGCAAAGCGGAAACGGATAAGACGGGCATAAATGAAGAAGAAATGGCGCGCCCTGCAGGATTCGAACCTGCGGCCCACGACTTAGAAGTTCCTAGAACGACATTTTAAGTCAACAACTTACCGCGCCATCTCTGCGCTCACACGTCCCACTACCTCAAAACATGTAAAGCCTTGCAAGCCATTGCGAGGCCTTATGTGTCTCAGTTTTGTCCCTCTTTTTTGTACTAAAAAACATAGTAATTGAGGATAAACCTCATGCTATTTTCGCTTATATGCCTCTAAAGGCATGGCACTTAAATAGATAAAAGCACCACAAAAGCATAAAAAAAACCACACAGTAAAACCGCAATATGAAACAATAACAGATAATTAAACCAAAAACAGATAGCGCATTGTGATAATCATTCAATACTAAACAAAATATAAACAGTGGAGCAATATGTAATTGACTCATTAAGTTAGATATAAAAAATACATATTCAATCATTAAAACGATTGAATGGAGAACTTTTATGCGGGCGAAACTTCTGGGAATAGTCCTGGATTTGCCCCTATATTTCCAGACATCTGTTATCACTTAACCCATTACAAGCCCGCTGCCGCAGATATTCCCGT
>NZ_JAYQWM010000230.1:0-1324 GCF_036662595.1 Escherichia sp. Lx600-2
AATCAACGTTGCTGGCCGTGCATTTGTACGGCTCCGCAGTGGATGGCGGCCTGAAGCCATACAGCGATATTGATTTGCTGGTTACGGTGACCGTAAGGCTTGATGAAACAACGCGGCGAGCTTTGATCAACGACCTTTTGGAAACTTCGGCTTCCCCTGGAGAGAGCGAGATTCTCCGCGCTGTAGAAGTCACCATTGTTGTGCACGACGACATCATTCCGTGGCGTTATCCAGCTAAGCGCGAACTGCAATTTGGAGAATGGCAGCGCAATGACATTCTTGCAGGTATCTTCGAGCCAGCCACGATCGACATTGATCTGGCTATCTTGCTGACAAAAGCAAGAGAACATAGCGTTGCCTTGGTAGGTCCAGCGGCGGAGGAACTCTTTGATCCGGTTCCTGAACAGGATCTATTTGAGGCGCTAAATGAAACCTTAACGCTATGGAACTCGCCGCCCGACTGGGCTGGCGATGAGCGAAATGTAGTGCTTACGTTGTCCCGCATTTGGTACAGCGCAGTAACCGGCAAAATCGCGCCGAAGGATGTCGCTGCCGACTGGGCAATGGAGCGCCTGCCGGCCCAGTATCAGCCCGTCATACTTGAAGCTAGACAGGCTTATCTTGGACAAGAAGAAGATCGCTTGGCCTCGCGCGCAGATCAGTTGGAAGAATTTGTCCACTACGTGAAAGGCGAGATCACCAAGGTAATCGGCAAATAATGTCTAACAATTCGTTCAAGCCGACGCCGCTTCGCGGCGCGGCTTAACTCAAGCGTTAGATGCACTAAGCACATAATTGCTCACAGCCAAACTATCAGGTCAAGTCTGCTTTTATTATTTTTAAGCGTGCATAATAAGCCCTACACAAATTGGGTAATGACTCCAACTTATTGATAGTGTTTTATGTTCAGATAATGCCCGATGACTTTGTCATGTAGCTCCACCGATTTTGAGAACGACAGCGACTTCCGTCCCAGCCGTGCCAGGTGCTGCCTCAGATTCAGGTTATGCCGCTCAATTCGCTGCGTATATCGCTTGCTGATTACGTGCAGCTTTCCCTTCAGGCGGGATTCATACAGCGGCCAGCCATCCGTCATCCATATCACCACGTCAAAGGGTGACAGCAGGCTCATAAGACGCCCCAGCGTCGCCATAGTGCGTTCACCGAATACGTGCGCAACAACCGTCTTCCGGAGCCTGTCATACGCGTAAAACAGCCAGCGCTGGCGCGATTTAGCCCCGACGTATCCCCACTGTTCGTCCATTTCCGCGCAGACGATGACGTCACTGCCCGGCTGTATGCGCGAGGTTACCGACTGCGGCCT
>NZ_JAYQWM010000231.1:0-1314 GCF_036662595.1 Escherichia sp. Lx600-2
ATCGGCTCAAACATGAAGAAATGAAATGACTGAGTCAGCCGAGAAGAATTTCCCCGCTTATTCGCACCTTCCTTAACACTCACATCAATAACCAACACAAAAAGTAACCATGGCAGTAATAACCAGCAATGTAGTAACCATGCTAAATTACAGAATAACTGTTTTTTCATGATCCGATTTTTATAGGATTCAGGAATTTCAGGAAGTTGATCACGATCAGTGAATAAGCGAAGTGATCTTTTCTGCCGCTGATGACTGGCTCGCGAACACGGGAATAAACACAACATACAGTGTTATGTCAGCAGGCATGAACACAACATCCTGTGAAATCTGGCCAACGGACGGCAGCGAAGGATCTGCGGATCCGGAACAACCAGAAATCGGATCTCAGGAGAGGAGAAGAAGGATTATTGCCGAAAAGTCAAAAAAACGGCACATTGTTGCGGTGAATGGATTATTGCACAGAAAGCAAAATTTAAGGATTACTGCCCCTGATACAGCAACAAAGAGGGAAGGGAAACTTTTTTTCAGTTTTTTTACCGACCGGCCTTAAAGGCCGCATCGGATTTCCTAAATACAGTTTTAGAGAAGGTAAATTCTATGACTGTATTTTTGATGGCTATTGCCTACGGCATTTTAAAAACTAGGTGTTTCATTTTATTGGTAGTTAAGGGGTATCCGGGCTGGACATTATTCTGGAAAAACTATGACCGTCTCCCTCATATCATCCGTTCCCGCTGCCGATACCAGAGACGATTCATGTTCAGACGCATCTGGAAGCGAGTCTTCAGCGACTGATAATGTTATCGAGCGGCATACCCAGTCCGGCCAGCCAGCACAGGCAGCACCAGGTGGTGTACACCATACTGGTCTCGCCGGATTTCCACTTACAGATGGTGCGTTCGTCCACAGTCAGCCGGTTGGCCAGCTGGCTGTCAGTCAGGAAGATAAGTCCCCTGACCAGCTGGATTTCGTCGACTGTGGGCTTCTGCCAGTCTTCTCCGCTGACCAGCGTATAGCCATTAAATTTTTTGGCCTCGATAAGATCGCTGAAATACCTTTCGATATCCGCATTCATAATTCATCCTCCTGAGCAGATTGCCACAGCACCGGGTTTTCCAGCGTGTAATAATAGCCATGATCCAAATCCTGCTTATCCAGATACTCATTAAGCTTGCTTATCTCATAGGCTGAATAAAAAGTACTGGAAGAGCCAACATTATACATATCGATTGTTGTAGACTGGCCCCCTGAATCTCCAGACAACCAATATCACTTAAATAAGTGATAGTCTTAATACTAGTTTTTAGACTA
>NZ_JAYQWM010000232.1:0-1285 GCF_036662595.1 Escherichia sp. Lx600-2
CGTGACGGAAATTTCGGCGGTTCCGGCTTACAACCCCCAGTTAAAACTTACAAAACACTTACAATCATATGCTTAGAAAGTTAATGCTAACCGTTAGAACTTAATCCCGACTTTGATTTTCTGTTGGCTCTGCAACATATTTTGTTTCACTAGATTGAACTTCTTCATCTGCTGCTGCTGCTTTTGAATAGATGATATATCATCAAGCTTAAAGCTCTTATCATTTGATAGTTTTCTGTCAATCCCTTTTACTCCTAAATTCTGTAACTGCCAGTCATTACGATGAGCGGTTTTCCATCCTTGTTGAATGCCGTTCTTGTCCAGGGCGGGGATCTTGACTTCCTTTTGACCTAGTTTTTTTAGCTTAACTAAATCTCCTTTCTTCACGCTTTCACGCTGTACCAAATCTCCAAAACCAGCGCCCCAATAGGTTTTTTCTACACCTTTGTTAAGCGTCTTGAGTTTAAGGAAGTGTTGTTTGGGCTTACTCTTATCATGCTGATAGTGGTCATAGCCTACATCAACAACCTCATATACGCCTTTCTGCCGTTTGGGAGCTGAGGCGTGAGCATCCTTAATAGACTGATTCAACCCTTGTGTTTGTTTATGAGTAGCTTTTACATCATAACCCTTCAAGATAAGCTCATTACAAAAGCCCGTCCTGATCTCTCTTAAATCTTTTTTCTTTATATCCGTTCTCTTACCATCAGTATCTTTGATTCGAAACACCACATGCACATGTGGATGCTCTTTCTTATCCTCGTGATAACCCAGTACAAAGCGATTATTAGGATACTTTTTATTAAGCGTTTTTCTGACAGAATCAAGTAAACCTTCCGGCTTAACCTTCGCCGAAACAGGAGGGGAAAACACAATATTTTGTGTGATTTTTTTATTTTCTCGCCCTTTGTCATCATGTACGTGTTGAGCGTCATTGGCAGCGTCTACCATGTGTTCTTTAGCTTCTTTGATTTCTTCGCCCTGCCAAACCTGCCCGCTCTCGTTCATCACTGAAAGCTGCGATTCCCTACTCATATAATCAATGCTATTTTTGATACCTTGCCGGGTTACTGCGCCACCAGATATTTTTACAACCACCTCCTTGCTTGCCCCCTTCCGGTTAATTTTTTCCCGCACATTTTTTTTGTAATTTTCACCACCGTTTTTAACTTTATGAGCAAATGCAGACTTACGACCATTTTCGGAAGACTTACGTTTTACCCTATAATCTTTTTCTACGAAAACACCCATAACTAAACCTCAACCTTATTAGAAACTGTTCGAC
>NZ_JAYQWM010000233.1:0-1252 GCF_036662595.1 Escherichia sp. Lx600-2
GTCCTCCAGTTAGTGTTACCCAACCTTCAACCTGCCCATGGCTAGATCACCGGGTTTCGGGTCTATACCCTGCAACTTAACGCCCAGTTAAGACTCGGTTTCCCTTCGGCTCCCCTATTCGGTTAACCTTGCTACAGAATATAAGTCGCTGACCCATTATACAAAAGGTACGCAGTCACCCCATAAAAGAGGCTCCCACTGCTTGTACGTACACGGTTTCAGGTTCTTTTTCACTCCCCTCGCCGGGGTTCTTTTCGCCTTTCCCTCACGGTACTGGTTCACTATCGGTCAGTCAGGAGTATTTAGCCTTGGAGGATGGTCCCCCCATATTCAGACAGGATACCACGTGTCCCGCCCTACTCATCGAGCTCACAATATGTGCATTTTTGTGTACGGGGCTGTCACCCTGTATCGCGCGCCTTTCCAGACGCTTCCACTAACACACACACTGATTCAGGCTCTGGGCTGCTCCCCGTTCGCTCGCCGCTACTGGGGGAATCTCGGTTGATTTCTTTTCCTCGGGGTACTTAGATGTTTCAGTTCCCCCGGTTCGCCTCATTAACCTATGGATTCAGTTAATGATAGTGTGTCGAAACACACTGGGTTTCCCCATTCGGAAATCGCCGGTTATAACGGTTCATATCACCTTACCGACGCTTATCGCAGATTAGCACGTCCTTCATCGCCTCTGACTGCCAGGGCATCCACCGTGTACGCTTAGTCGCTTAACCTCACAACCCGAAGATGTTTCTTGCGACTCATCATCGTGTTGCGAAAATTTGAGAGACTCACGAACAACTCTCGTTGTTCAGTGTTTCAATTTTCAGCTTGATCCAGATTTTTAAAGAGCAAAACTTCGCAGTGAACCTTTGCAGGTACACTCTGAAGTATTTTTTATTTAATCACTACAGAGATGGTGGAGCTATGCGGGATCGAACCGCAGACCTCCTGCGTGCAAAGCAGGCGCTCTCCCAGCTGAGCTATAGCCCCATAACATGTAGTTAAAACCTCTTCAAATTTGCCGTGCAAATTTGGTAGGCCTGAGTGGACTTGAACCACCGACCTCACCCTTATCAGGGGTGCGCTCTAACCACCTGAGCTACAAGCCTGTAGAGGTTTTACTGCTCATTTTCATCAGACAATCTGTGTGAGCACTACAAAGAACGCTTCTTTAAGGTAAGGAGGTGATCCAACCGCAGGTTCCCCTACGGTTACCTTGTTACGACTTCACCCCAGTCATGAATCACAAAGT
>NZ_JAYQWM010000234.1:0-1219 GCF_036662595.1 Escherichia sp. Lx600-2
GAAAAATTAACGCCACAGAATTTGTAGAGAATGATAATGATTAGTTCAGGATGGGCAAAATGGAGGTTTTTCAGAGACGACAAAGAATATAAATGAGTAGAAGTCTTTACAGGTTCCACCCATTTATAACGCTTATAAATGTTTAATCAGGCAATATTTAAATATTTATGGGTTTGCATCGACAAACGCCAATTACGCGCAATGCAGGTTTCAATGCACAAACGTGTGGCATCATCCTTTTGGCTAATCGGCTGCAGTGCAATGACTCGCGGTTTATCATCGGTCAGCGTCGCCAAAAGTTCATCCAGTGCTTCAATATCACGTACGCGTCCCACTGGATGCTTGATTTCGTTGGCTCGCTCCAGTGCCTGTGACAACACTTCATAGCCGCCGCGCATGTTCAGCTTTGGCGATACGGTAACCCAGGTATTCGGTGTACAGCGTACTTCATGAGTACCACTGGTTTCGATCTGGCAGCTAAAACCGTTCTTTTCGAGCAGGTCAGTCAGTGGTAGCAAATCATGAATGCAAGGCTCACCACCCGTAATCACCACATGCCGCGCGGTGTATCCCTGGCGACCAATGACAGCCAGCAAGTCTTCACTGCTCGCCGCCCCCCACTTATCACTCTCTTTGGTCTTCGCCAGAATGCTGAAAAGGGAGACTTCCCGATCCTCAAGCTTTTCCCAGGTGTGTTTGGTGTCGCACCAGGCACAGCCAACCGGGCATCCCTGTAAACGAATAAAAATGGCGGGGACGCCGGTAAAGTAACCCTCACCTTGCAGGGTCTGGAACATCTCGTTAATCGGGTACTGCATAGCATTCTCTGTGAAGTGGATAATTGTTAATTATTGCAGATCCTGCCGCAACAATCATGTCTTATTAACATTCTGTTACAGGCAGGTTTAAGGCAAAAAGTGCATTAGATCATAAAGAATAAAATGAAGCGGCGTATTATGTTTTAAGGAATTAATGAAAAAGGATTTAAACATGCTCAGGATATTCATCGTAATTATATTTATTTTCAATTTATCAGGCTGTGGATATAACGATATTCAAACCTATGATGAGCAGGTTAACGCCTCCTGGTCTGAGGTATTAAATCAATATCAACGTCGCGCCGATCTTATTCCTAATCTTGTCGGGTGATGCTGCCAACTTACTGATTTAGTGTATGATGGTGTTTTTGAGGTGCTCCAGTGGCTTCTGTTTCTATCAG
>NZ_JAYQWM010000235.1:0-1219 GCF_036662595.1 Escherichia sp. Lx600-2
GCCAAATATAAACCGGGGAGGTTAATACTATTATAGGCAGTCAACATTTCTGTTCTATGTAGTTCTGGCATTTTCTGGAGTTGAATCATCAGTTGCTTAAGTTGGTGATTCTGACCAATTGCCATTAGCAAATTCATCGTTGCAGGTGATAATGGAGGGGTTATTTCATCCACAGATCCTTTTAGCATCAATAGCTGTTCTTTTGGAAGTGCTGGAATTATTGCAACAGATTGGTTAATAACATGATCATTTGACCATTTCAGGAGGCTATAATCTACATTCATAAAATCCATCAGAGAATAGTGTTTAATATCCTCTTTACTTTCGCTCATGATTCTTATTTTATCGTTAGTTACATTTGGATCATAAACCGAAACCACGTAATGGGTATATCCTTCAGTTGTGTTCTTTATTCTTAGTCGGGCCGTCAAAGCATGGTTATCTACCAATAATATGGCAGCCATAACACTGATGCCATTTGATTCCATCTTGTCAAAATATGCCTTCATAACTAGCCCGAAATCACCGCAGGCAGCAACACAACGCCCCTCAGGACGGCTGGAAATCAACGCCAAAGTCTGGTTTTTGCATTTTTTGTTGAAGTGCGTGAGAAATTTTTCAGCTGAAGAGTAATCATCTTGATGGGGTTTGTAATTAACATTCTGATAAATATCATTAATATATTGTGCAGCAATGTGTCGGCATACTATACGGTTTTGGGGGCGCCCCGGAAAATAACATTGACCATTAAGTTTAACTCTTGGGAATTCTTTTTCTTTTCTATCTGAGTTTAGATTTAATTTTTGTTTATCAAGAGCGTCTGAGCGTTGAGGTAAAATTTCCATTAGGTATTCTTCAAATATTGGAGCAATGGTTTGAGTGAGTGTCGTGTTTTCATTTTTATTAATTATAGTAATTTCTTTTTTATCAGTCTGTAAGACAGACGTGGAAAATTTAATGACAAAATCCTTGTTGCTAAAGATATGACGACCGTTTTGTCTACAGTTCTCTGAGAAGCTTTTTAATAGAGGCGTCGCCAGCTCCTTGCCAGAAAATTTATCCTCGAGTTCTTTATAAAACAATTCACTCAGGGTTTGGTGTTCATTTGTCTGGGCTGTATTATTAATATTTGCAGAGAAAGAACTACGAGGAATACGAGTAATCATTTAAATATCTCATTGTTTATTGATGTCTTGAATTTTAACTATCAGAACAGTGA
>NZ_JAYQWM010000237.1:0-1104 GCF_036662595.1 Escherichia sp. Lx600-2
GAAAGCGTGCGTATTGCCTGAAAACACAACCCGCTACGGGGGAGACTTACCCGAAATCTGATTTATTCAACAAAGCCGGAATTACCATCAGAGAACAGATTATCTGGTCGATAAAAAACAGTAAATGGCTTCACTGCAAAATGACCGTCAGTAAACTAAACATATTATCTGCCCCGTTTTAGCGGGGCAGATATAACATTAAATTACAAATAGAGATAGTTCGGCAGTTCTCCTGTTTTCCCTAAAAGAAGAGCGCTACGCCCAGGAATATTGATATTTAGAGTTCCGCCTCTAAGCGTAAATACTTTACCAGGGGGGATAAATTTTCGGGTATTATTAATAATAATGTTAACGCTATTACTCCCCATGTTTTTATATTTTCCAGGTTGCAATTTGTTAGGCCAGGTACCTTCAACTTCTTCGTTTCCTTTATTTATTATAACTAGTCCGTCATGAGGAGAGTGATTAATATTCACAGAATCCCCACGACTAAAGGCCAGAACGTTTTTAGTTGCAAATACACCCTCAAATGCGCTCCATATTCCTGCTTTATCTATATATAATGCGTGGAATTCATTGTAGAGCTGCTGATAGGTAGAGCAACCTTTATTAAGCCACGCCTCACCGCCGACACGCGTCGACCCATCATCATTTTTAATTTCAGTCGTTGATTTTAATACTTGGCCATCCCAGTAAACTAAAGGCCTGCTGAACGGGAGAGCGGCCATATATGCCATTGCTAATTGTTCATCTTGTTGATGGTTAAATAGAAAGTCATTGAAAAGATTGCCATTGTTAGGAAAATCGTGGTTAATGTTAATCAATATCCGTCTTTCTGATGGGATGCTTGAGATTGTGGAACCCGGTTTTGATGCAAGGGTTTGGAGATCGCCACCAAATGAAAAGGCTTTTATCGTCTTCATGAGCAATGAAAAATCAATGGCGCTTAAATCATCTCTTTCATAAAGTAGCGATGACATTTGTTGTTCATCCAACTGGCAAGTTACCAGATATTCCATGTAATTCATAACGACTTTTTCATGATATTTTGGCTGAAATAAGATAGTATTCTGTAATCGCCCATTAGAATTTTTAAGCGGTGGT
>NZ_JAYQWM010000238.1:0-1050 GCF_036662595.1 Escherichia sp. Lx600-2
ATTTTTAAATTTTTCAATAAGCCCTGTAAGGGATTGGGGTTTTATGAGAAATAAAGAGACGTATTGTCTTTGTTTAAACGGTATAATTGCTTAACTTAATGTAAACAATATGATTTTGCATCTTACTTCATACAAAGTTGTAATGAGTAGTCATGTGAAGAAGAAAACAGGGTTCGGTACTTATGAGCGATGACCGTTTTTATTTTTCTTTAGGGCAGGGAGTTAAGTTTTACCCAGCGTCTCGACGTATCACCACCAGTACAGGCAATGTAATTAATCTGTCTGAAAACGGCTATCGATTTTTACTCCTTTTACTACAGGGAGAATCCGATAAGCAACATATTATCAATGAGGTTTGGCGGGAGCAGAAAGGTTCGGTAAGCGACAGCAGTTATTATGGGCAGATTTACATGCTTAGAAAGGCATTAGACATCGCTGGTTTGTCGAGTTCTCTAATTAAAACCATTCCGCGAAAAGGCGTCAGATATCTTGGAAAGGTCGAGAAACATGTCTGTGAGAATGAGCGTGGCAGTGATGAAGACTGTAGTAGCTATACCAATGATAGCGAGGCCAGGGAAGTAAACACTGATGCACACATTTCTGGGAATGATAACAGCCAGGAATTCTCTACTGAAGAGCTACTCCCAATAAAACATACTGACAAAAATATTGAATGGTATAAAACGAAGCAGTGGAGTGTTTTTATTAGCGTTCTTACCGTGTTAGCAGTGTGCTGGTTGACGACGCTTGTTTTTTTAGTCTTACTATTTCTCAATCAAGATAAATGATATTAAATGTAATTTTTTTTGAAGACTAAATAGCGGGAATGGATAATTATAGCTACATCCCAAAAATATGGGATACCGGTGACTCGCAAATGAAGTTGGTGGTTTGAATTTAAATAATAATATACGAGGAAAACATGAATGCTTTTATTACTAAGTACTATGGTAAAACTAAACAGTGCTTTGCGTGGGTAATGACTCCAACTTATTGATAGTGTTTTATGTTCAGATAATGCCCGATGACTTTGTCATGCAGCTCCACCGA
>NZ_JAYQWM010000239.1:0-1047 GCF_036662595.1 Escherichia sp. Lx600-2
ATTTATCGCAATAAAATATGGTAAATACCAGCAATACCTGAGATGACTAAGCTGTTTAATTGTGGCGATAATAAGACAAAAGAAATTCAATACTTCCCAAATCATCTGGAGAAAGCACGTATCGAGTATAATATTGAGGTTGTCCCTGCGATACATAGCAATTTAAAATTACTTTTTATAGAATGTTATCCTATTAAAGAGGAGTTTTTAATGCCGTGGACTTTGACAGATATTACCTATGAAATATCGCAGCGAAAATATATTGTTACGAATTCCGCTGATTATGATAAATATTCTGACATAGTCAAAAGGGTCGTAATAGATGGTAAGAATTAAATAGTTAGGCGTAATTGTGTCACTGGAATAGAGGTTTCTTGTGGCGCATGTAGAAGTGGCGTCTATGGACAAGGCGTTTCCTGCTGGTGATAAATAAAGGCGCAGCACGTCGAATGCAAGAATGTGCTGCGTCTGGCTCATGGCAATTCATTATTTTCGCATAGCGTCAATGATAAAAATCGATTGTGTTGATCAAATTGATAATCAGCAAACGGATCGCAATCAACGAAACCATGCTTCAAAGAAAGTTGATGGCAGGCCGTAAATCCAGCCTGTGTACCCGTTTCTAAACTCAGGCGATTAAGGCATCTGTCATGGGCGACCTGCAAAATGTGGCGTAAAATCAGACCGGCGACACCATGACGTAAATAATTTGGCGCGGTACGCATTGATTTCAGTTCGCCATGTTTATCATCCAGCAACTTTAGCGCACCCATTCCTGCGAGTTGTTCGCCTTCCCATACTGACCTGCTGACCTGACTTTTTTAATGACATCCGATCTCACCGCGTGGGGCATGGATGGGGAAAACTTACTCATTATCTGGTTTAAAATGGATACCTGATCCTGAACGTTTTCTGCCATCCACGATCCGTATACACGATAAACCCTCTGATCATCAGAGTGTCTCATTTGACACATCACCACGTCGGATGTTGTTACGACCACAGACGCAACAGTAACCTCTGGATAATTTAATCTTTGTTGATGTT
>NZ_JAYQWM010000240.1:0-1034 GCF_036662595.1 Escherichia sp. Lx600-2
GCTACAACGCCCGCGCCAACGGTACGGCCGCCTTCACGGATTGCGAAACGCAGACCGTCGTCCATCGCGATCGGGTGGATCAGGGTAACAACCATTTTGATGTTGTCGCCCGGCATTACCATCTCTACGCCTTCCGGCAGTTCGATGGTACCAGTCACGTCAGTAGTACGGAAGTAGAACTGCGGACGGTAGCCTTTGAAGAACGGAGTATGACGGCCGCCTTCATCTTTGGACAGAATGTACACTTCAGATTCGAACTTGGTGTGCGGCTTGATGGTGCCCGGCTTAGCCAGTACCTGACCACGTTCGATTTCTTCACGTTTGATACCACGCAGCAGAACACCTACGTTCTCACCAGCACGGCCTTCGTCCAGCAGTTTGCGGAACATTTCAACGCCAGTACAGGTAGACTTCTGAGTCTCTTTGATACCAACGATTTCAACTTCTTCACCAACTTTGATGATACCGCGTTCTACACGACCGGTAACAACGGTACCACGACCGGAGATGGAGAATACGTCTTCGATCGGCAGCAGGAACGGCTTGTCAATCGCACGCTCTGGTTCCGGAATGTAGGAATCCAGGAAGCCAGCCAGTTCCAGGATTTTCGCTTCCCACTCTGCGTCGCCTTCCAGCGCTTTCAGAGCAGAACCACGAACGATCGGAGTGTCGTCGCCCGGGAAGTCGTACTGAGACAGAAGTTCACGAACTTCCATTTCAACCAGTTCCAGCAGCTCTTCGTCATCAACCATGTCGCATTTGTTCAGGAACACGATGATGTACGGAACGCCTACCTGACGACCCAGCAGGATGTGCTCACGAGTCTGCGGCATCGGGCCGTCAGTCGCAGCAACTACCAGGATCGCGCCGTCCATCTGCGCAGCACCGGTGATCATGTTTTTAACATAGTCGGCGTGCCCCGGGCAGTCTACGTGTGCGTAGTGACGGGTCGGGGTGTCGTATTCAACGTGAGAAGTGTTGATGGTGATACCACGAGCTTTTTCTTCCGGCGCGTTATCGATCTGGTCGAATGC
>NZ_JAYQWM010000241.1:0-1004 GCF_036662595.1 Escherichia sp. Lx600-2
TTTTCAGGCAATACGCACGCTTTCAGGCATACCTGCTTTCGTCATTTTGTTCAGCGCTCGTACCAGGGCCATAGCCTCCGCAACCTGACCATCGTAGTCACGCAGCGTCAGTGAACCCCCGAACAGCTGTTTTACCCGGTACATCGCCGTTTCCGCTATCGAGCGACGATTGTAATCTGTTGTCCATTTCCACCGCGCATTACTCCCGGTCATTCGCTGATTAGCCACTGCACGGTTACGGTCTGCATATTCACCGGGCCAGTAACCCGCACCTTTTCGGGGAGGGATAAGCGCGCTGATTTTCTTACGCCGCAGTTCATCGTGACATAGCCGGGTATCGTAAGCGCCATCGGCGGCGGCTGACCTGATTTTCCGGTGGGTTTGCCGGATTAACCCGGGGAAGGCCTCTGAGTCCGTAACGTTGTTCAGCGACAGGTCTGCACAGATGATTTCATGTGTTTTACTGTCAACGGCGAGATGCAGCTTACGCCAGATACGGCGGCGTTCCTGGCCATGCTTTTTGACTTTCCACTCGCCTTCACCGAAGACCTTCAGCCCGGTGGAATCAATTGCCAGGTGTGCGATTTCACCCCGGGTGGGCGTTTTGAAACTGACATTAACCGACTTTGCCCGCCTGCTGACACAGCTGTAATCCGGGCAGCGTAGCGGAACGTTCATCAGAGAAAAAATGGAATCAATAAAGCCCTGCGCAGCGCGCAGGGTCAGCCTGAATACGCGTTTAATGACCAGCACAGTCGTGATGGCAAGGTCAGAATAGCGCTGAGGTCTGCCTCGTGAAGAAGGTGTTGCTGACTCATACCAGGCCTGAATAGCTTCATCATCCAGCCAGAAAGTTATGGAGCCACGGTTGATGAGGGCTTTATTGTAGGTGGGCCAGTTGGTGATTTTGAACTTTTGCTTTGCCACGGAACGGTCTGCGTTGTCGGGAAGATGCGTGATCTGATCCTTCAACTCAGCAAAAGTTCGATTTATTCAACAAAGCC
>NZ_JAYQWM010000242.1:0-1001 GCF_036662595.1 Escherichia sp. Lx600-2
AGTTCATATCGACGGCGGTGTTTGGCACCTCGATGTCGGCTCATCACATCCTGGGGCTGAAGTAGGTCCCAAGGGTACGGCTGTTCGCCGTTTAAAGTGGTACGCGAGCTGGGTTTAGAACGTCGTGAGACAGTTCGGTCCCTATCTGCCGTGGGCGTTGGAAGATTGAAAGGGGCTGCTCCTAGTACGAGAGGACCGGAGTGGACGCACCACTGGTGTTCGGGTTGTCATGCCAATGGCATTGCCCGGTAGCTAAGTGCGGAAGAGATAACCGCTGAAAGCATCTAAGCGGGAAACTTGCCTTGAGATGAGTCTTCCCTGACCCTTTAAGGGTCCTAAAGGAACGTTTAAGACTAAGACGTTGATAGGTTGGGTGTGTAAGCATAGCGATATGTTGAGCTAACCAATACTAATGAACCGTGAGGCTTAACCTGACAACACCGAAGGTGTTTTAGAGATTGAGAGATGACGTTGATTCAATAAGCGTGAGAAGCCGAGAGGCGAGGGACACAGCAGCTTGTTCAAGATTGCAGTTCTGGTTTAGTGACGAAATGTGCTAAACGGGAACGAACCGAATTTGTCTGGCGGCAATAGCGCGGTGGTCCCACCTGACCCCATGCCGAACTCAGCAGTGAAACGCCGTAGCGCCGATGGTAGTGTGGGGTCTCCCCATGTGAGAGTAGGGAACTGCCAGACATTAAATTAGTGAGAAAGCCACCCAATGGGTGGCTTTTTTGCGTTTGGGGGTTAGGTGATGAGGCGTGGCAGTGTGGAGCGAAGAGTGAGGTGTTCAGTCTCAGGGCGACTCTGATTGTGAGGGCTCTGCCTAGGGGAATGAGGCATTGAGACCACTGCATATTTTATTATCCTGTAGGCTAACTTCTAACTTCTAACTTCTAACTTCTAACTTCTAACTTCTAACTTCTAACTGCTAACTGCTAACTGCTAACTGCTAACTGCTAACTGCTAACTGCTAACTGCTAACTGCTAACTGCTAACTG
>NZ_JAYQWM010000243.1:0-881 GCF_036662595.1 Escherichia sp. Lx600-2
ACCCAAACCGAAGTCCTGCATTTTACTGACAGCCAACGCGGTTATGTGTATGACAAAACGCTGCCATTAAATAGCCCATCTGGGCTGAGCGATAACCATGTCGACAGTGTTTGGGGATTATCTTTACGTCATCAAGTGGTTGAAAGCACTGTTTTTGCCAAAGACTATAACCACCGACTGGCGGAAGATACGTTGATTTCCGCTGTCGCAGACATGACTCGCGGTGATGGGGAAAAAATCAATTACGGCGATGTTTATCACTATAAAGGCCGCCACCTCACCCGTGGAGATAAAATTCGCCCTGAAACTGAAACCGCTAACTTCTGGGCAAGACTCGATCACGAGCGCTTTTTAGCGAGACAAACCTTGCTACGCGGGCAAAGTAGCGCGGCAGACCTGACGCCATTATTGGTATTAAATATTCAAGATAACCCACTCATTTCGACCTTACCGGCCGTCTTTAAATCACCGATTTTAATTACGCGATTACGCTTTACCGCCAGCCGAGATAAAGCGCTGACCGTCCGTTTCGACGCCGTGCCTTATACGGAATCACTGTGCTGGCGTCCTGCACTCAAACCGCGCCCTGTCATTGCCGGAACATTAATGGCACGCGTCACCAGCGCAAAAAACCACGATATTTATGCCCACCAAAATGAACACGGCTTTTATTGGGTGAAATTCGATGCGGATCGTGATGATAAAGCCAAGGGTTATGAAAGTATGCCCGTACGTTTGGCGAAACCTTACGCCGGCGATACGTATGGGATGCATTTCCCGCTGATTCAAGGGACAGAAGTCGCCATCGCCTTCCATGAGGGCGACCCAGACCGCCCTTACATCGCCCACGCACTGCATGATTCCCGCCACCCCGACCACGT
>NZ_JAYQWM010000244.1:0-859 GCF_036662595.1 Escherichia sp. Lx600-2
TGGGTGGTATGGAGCGTTAGTTTTGATGCGATGCAGGATAGGGCTAACGCCGCAAAGTGACGTCATTTGCGGCATTCCAGATTAGGTTCTGCCGCCCTGTATAACGCTGAGGCCGTTTTTTAGTGCTTTCTTGTGGTTGCTGACAGTACCTTTCCAGCCAAACTGAGGGTTCAGACGGTAACTGTAACTGCGCCCTACTTTTGGGCCTTGAAGAATCACGGATAGGTCAATTAGCGCCTTAACCGAACGGCTTACATTGGTTTTCTGCATACCTAAAGCGTCGGCAATATCGGCTTGGGCAATTTGGATGTAATTTTCATAATCGAGATCAGCTAACAGCATCATCAAGACTTTGAATTGCTCCCCTGTGAGGGTCTTAGCAAGGATCTTTAAAGCGTCTTGGTTCATAGTGAAATGCCTCTCAAAAGCTGACTTCTGTTTGGGTCGGATAACTGCGACAAAACTACCTACCTCTTCCCCTGTAGCAGTGTCTATCTGAGTAATTCGGTTACTCATTTAAGAGGCTCTCCCAAAAAAATAGTTATCAATAATGATAACAACGTTATCAATAATGATAACTATCGTCAAGCGAGAGCCGCGCCCCACAAGGGCTGAGAGAAGGCTCTCTTCTGTATCTTATAGCGAGAAGCTCATATGCCCGGATAGCGAACCCTATTTTCATCGGTTCGTGCGTAAGCATTTCTATGCCCGTTCAGGTGATATTCCGCTTCCTCGTTCAGGCTGTTCGTTCCTCGCTGCGCTGCGGTACGCCTCAGCCTGACCTGCGGCGAGCGGTTCCTGCTCTTTCAAAGACGATTTCATTGCCTGATTTCGTCAAGGGCGAGCGTAGCGAGTGCCA
>NZ_JAYQWM010000245.1:0-824 GCF_036662595.1 Escherichia sp. Lx600-2
CGGTGGAGCTGCATGACAAAGTCATCGGGCATTATCTGAACATAAAACACTATCAATAAGTTGGAGTCATTACCGGAATGTTGCAGCGATAAATTTCAGAACTTCACAAATAGCAGGCCATACGGTTGCCCAGTCAAATATTCCTGTCCAGCCGACGCCATTTTCAGCAAGCCCGGTTAACGGAATAGCCCACACCGTACCAAAGGTCTGAATAATACCCAGCAAGAACGTACAGATAATTACGGAACGGTATCCGCCCATGCGGTTTGCTAATACGCCAATTGGACCGCCAGAGAAAAACAGAGGTACAAAGCCAGGCAATACCATAATTGGGCTGTGAACCAGTAATAAGATCCCCATCGAAAAAATGGTGCCAAAAGTACAGAAGACGAAGCCTAACGTTGCGGCATTGGGTGAAAAAGGTAACAGCGCTGCAACATCGACAGCAGGAATAGCGTTAGGAATAAAGCGATCTTGCCAGCCTTTAAACGAACCGTTAATTTCGCCCACCATCATGCGCACACCCTGCAGCAGAATGACCATATACATGGAGAACTGTAAGCCAAGGTTGATGATATAGATGTACCAGGGCTTGCCTTTCGCCATTAACTGGACATTATCGATACCCGTTGATAGCAAGAAACCACCGACAAACAGCGTCATCACAATGGCGATAGCCGTTACGTTATGGTTAAAAATCGCCAGCCACCCGGGAAGTTTCAGGTTTTCAGCATCGTGCTTTTCAGAGTGATGCTGCCAACTTACTGATTTAGTGTATGATGGTGTTTTTGAGGTGCTCCAGTGGCTTCTGTTTCTATCAGCTG
>NZ_JAYQWM010000246.1:0-786 GCF_036662595.1 Escherichia sp. Lx600-2
GCACTATGCGGATGCCATTCGTTATAATGCTCGAACGCCTCTGCAAGGTTCTTTGCTGCCGTTAACCCGTCTGGTTTGGGCATGATACTGATGTAGTCACGCTTTATCGTTTTCACGAAGCTCTCTGCTATTCCGTTACTCTCCGGACTCCGCACCGCCGTGTTCTTCGGTTCAAGTCCCAACATCCGGGCGAACTGGCGTGTTTCATTAGCCCGGTAGCATGAACCATTATCCGTCAGCCACTCCACTGGAGACGACGGAAGATCGTTGCCGAAGCGGCGTTCCACCGCTCCCAGCATGACGTCCTGTACTGTTTCACTGTTGAAGCCGCCGGTAGTGACCGCCCAGTGCAGTGCCTCACGATCACAGCAGTCCAGCGCGAACGTGACACGCAGTCTCTCTCCGTTATCACAGCAGAACTCGAACCCGTCAGAGCACCATCGCTGATTGCTTTCTTTCACGGCCACTCTGCCTGTATGTGCCCGTTTCGATGGCGGTACAGCAGGTTTTCGCTCAAGCAACAGCGCATTCTGGCGCATGATCCGGTAAACACGTTTGGCATTGATCGCAGGCATACCATCAAGTTCTGCCTGTCTGCGAAGCAGCGCCCATACCCGACGATAACCATACGTGGGCAGCTCTCCGATAACATGGTGTATACGGAGAAGCACATCCGTATCATCAGTGTGACGACTGCGGCGGCCATCCATCCAGTCATCGGTTCGTCTGAGAATGACGTGCAACTGCGCACGCGACACCCGGAGACAACGGCTGACTAAGCTTACT
>NZ_JAYQWM010000247.1:0-767 GCF_036662595.1 Escherichia sp. Lx600-2
GTATTTTTAGGATCATTCTATGTTGATAGGATCTTAAGCTTTTCTTCATTTCCATCAATCCTCCTTATCACAACGTTATTTCGTTTGGCGCTGGCGATCAGTACCAGTCGACTTATACTTCTTGAGGCGGATGCTGGAGAAATTATAACGAGTTTTGGTGAGTTCGTTATTGGAGATAGCCTGGTAGTTGGTTTTGTTATTTTCTCCATTGTTACTATTGTTCAGTTTATCGTGATTACTAAAGGTTCGGAACGTGTGGCTGAAGTTGCTGCCCGCTTTTCGCTTGACGGTATGCCAGGTAAACAAATGAGCATTGATGCCGATCTACGCGCCGGGATCATTGATGCAGATTTAGCAAAAGAACGTCGTAGCGTATTAGAACGAGAGAGCCAGTTGTATGGTTCCTTTGATGGTGCGATGAAATTTATCAAAGGTGATGCTATTGCAAACATTATTATTATCTTTGTTAATATTATCGGTGGGCTATCAGTAGGAGTAGGCCAAAATGGAATGGATTTCTCAACAGCGTTGACTGTCTACACAATTCTTACTGTCGGTGATGGTCTTGTTTCTCAAATTCCAGCTTTATTAATTGCTATTAGCGCAGGATTTATCGTTACGCGCGTAAATGGCGATAGTGATAATATGGGGCAAAATATAATGTCCCAGTTATTAAGTAATTCTTTTGTCATTATTGTGACATGTGTCCTCGCGCTAAGTATTGGGTTACTTCCAGGTTTTCCCCTTCTTGTGTTTTTATGTTTGGC
>NZ_JAYQWM010000248.1:0-763 GCF_036662595.1 Escherichia sp. Lx600-2
AAGCAGCCATCATTTAAAGAAAGCGTAATAGCTCACTGGTCGAGTCGGCCTGCGCGGAAGATGTAACGGGGCTAAACTATGCACCGAAGCTGCGGCAGCGATATGTAAATATTGTTGGGTAGGGGAGCGTTCTGTAAGCCTGTGAAGGTGTACTGTGAGGTATGCTGGAGGTATCAGAAGTGCGAATGCTGACATAAGTAACGATAATGCGGGTGAAAAACCCGCACGCCGGAAGACCAAGGGTTCCTGTCCAACGTTAATCGGGGCAGGGTGAGTCGACCCCTAAGGCGAGGCAGAAATGCGTAGTCGATGGGAAACGGGTTAATATTCCCGTACTGGTGATAATTGCGATGGGGGGACGGAGAAGGCTAGGCTGGCCGGGCGACGGTTGTCCCGGTTTAAGGATGTAGGCAGGTGAATTAGGCAAATCCGGTTCACTATATGCTGAGGTCTGATGACGAGTCACTACGGTGGCGAAGTAGCTCATGCCCCGCTTCCAGGAAAAGCCTCTAAGCTCTAGATTATCATTAATCGTACCCCAAACCGACACAGGTGGTCAGGTAGAGAATACTCAGGCGCTTGAGAGAACTCGGGTGAAGGAACTAGGCAAAATGGTGCCGTAACTTCGGGAGAAGGCACGCTGGCGCTAGGTGAAGTGGTTTACCCATGGAGCTGAAGCCAGTCGCAGATACCAGCTGGCTGCAACTGTTTATTAAAAACACAGCACTGTGCAAACACGAAAGTGGACGTATACGGTGTGACG
>NZ_JAYQWM010000249.1:0-762 GCF_036662595.1 Escherichia sp. Lx600-2
AAGCAGCCATCATTTAAAGAAAGCGTAATAGCTCACTGGTCGAGTCGGCCTGCGCGGAAGATGTAACGGGGCTAAACCATGCACCGAAGCTGCGGCAGCGACACTATGTGTTGTTGGGTAGGGGAGCGTTCTGTAAGCCTGTGAAGGTGTGCTGTGAGGCATGCTGGAGGTATCAGAAGTGCGAATGCTGACATAAGTAACGATAAAGCGGGTGAAAAGCCCGCTCGCCGGAAGACCAAGGGTTCCTGTCCAACGTTAATCGGGGCAGGGTGAGTCGACCCCTAAGGCGAGGCCGAAAGGCGTAGTCGATGGGAAACAGGTTAATATTCCTGTACTTGGTGTTACTGCGAAGGGGGGACGGAGAAGGCTATGTTGGCCGGGCGACGGTTGTCCCGGTTTAAGCGTGTAGGCTGGTTTTCCAGGCAAATCCGGAAAATCAAGGCTGAGGCGTGATGACGAGGCACTACGGTGCTGAAGCAACAAATGCCCTGCTTCCAGGAAAAGCCTCTAAGCATCAGGTAACATCAAATCGTACCCCAAACCGACACAGGTGGTCAGGTAGAGAATACCAAGGCGCTTGAGAGAACTCGGGTGAAGGAACTAGGCAAAATGGTGCCGTAACTTCGGGAGAAGGCACGCTGATATGTAGGTGAAGCGACTTGCTCGTGGAGCTGAAATCAGTCGAAGATACCAGCTGGCTGCAACTGTTTATTAAAAACACAGCACTGTGCAAACACGAAAGTGGACGTATACGGTGTGACG
>NZ_JAYQWM010000250.1:0-735 GCF_036662595.1 Escherichia sp. Lx600-2
GGCACTGTTGCAAAGTTAGCGATGAGGCAGCCTTTTGTCTTATTCAAAGGCCTTACATTTCAAAAACTCTGCTTACCAGGCGCATTTCGCCCAGGGGATCACCATAATAAAATGCTGAGGCCTGGCCTTTGCGTAGTGCACGCATCACCTCAATACCTTTGATGGTGGCGTAAGCCGTCTTCATGGATTTAAATCCCAGCGTGGCGCCGATTATCCGTTTCAGTTTGCCATGATCGCATTCAATCACGTTGTTCCGGTACTTAATCTGTCGGTGTTCAACGTCAGACGGGCACCGGCCTTCGCGTTTGAGCAGAGCAAGCGCGCGACCATAGGCGGGCGCTTTATCCGTGTTGATGAATCGCGGGATCTGCCACTTCTTCACGTTGTTGAGGATTTTACCCAGAAACCGGTATGCAGCTTTGCTGTTACGACGGGAGGAGAGATAAAAATCGACAGTGCGGCCCCGGCTGTCGACGGCCCGGTACAGATACGCCCAGCGGCCATTGACCTTCACGTAGGTTTCATCCATGTGCCACGGGCAAAGATCGGAAGGGTTACGCCAGTACCAGCGCAGCCGTTTTTCCATTTCAGGCGCATAACGCTGAACCCAGCGGTAAATCGTGGAGTGATCGACATTCACTCCGCGTTCAGCCAGCATCTCCTGCAGCTCACGGTAACTGATGCCGTATTTGCAGTACCAGCGTACGGCCCACAGAATGATGTCACGCTGAAAAT
>NZ_JAYQWM010000251.1:0-661 GCF_036662595.1 Escherichia sp. Lx600-2
GTATCAACACGGTTCAGCAACACCCGATACTTTTTCCAGGCTTCCAGCAATGAGGTTTCTTCCTCCGTTGCGATTTCCAGATCTACAGCATCCTGAAGTGGCGCAATATGCTCACTGGCTACCTGCATCAGGCTGTTTTTTGTTTCTTCCGCCTCCCGGATCCGGAACAGTTTTTCTGCTTCTGCATCTTTCACCCAGGCTGTGCCGTTCCACTTCTGAAACTCCCCTTCCGGCGATAACCAGGTAACATTTTCCGGTAACGGACCGAGTTCAGAAATAAATAACGCGTCCCCTGACGCTACGTCATAAACCGTTTTACCCCGATGGTCTTCAACGAGATGCCACGATGCCTCATCACTGTTGAAAACAGCCACAAAGCCAGCAGGAATATCTGGCGGTGCAATATCGGTACTGTTTGCTGGCAGACCTGTATGAGGCGGAATATATGCATCACCTTCACCAATAAATTCATTAGTTCCGGCCAGCAGATTATAAATTTTTATGGTCCGTGGTTGTTCACTCATTCTGAATGCCATTATGCAAGCCTCACAATATAGTTAAATGCGATGTTTTTGACGGTGTTTTCCGCGTTACCAGCAGCGTTAACGGTGATGGTGTGTCCATGTGAACCAATCGCAACGGAGTGCGTATGAGCACCAAT
>NZ_JAYQWM010000252.1:0-623 GCF_036662595.1 Escherichia sp. Lx600-2
GATCCGATGAACGTCACTTTTGACAAGCTGGCCCCTGAAGTACAGAACGCTGTCATGGTTAAGTTCGACACATGTGAAAACATCACCGTTGATATGGTGATTAGCGCGCAGGAATTGTTGCAGGAAGACATGGCAACATTCGACGGACATATCGTTGAAGCGTTGATGAAAATGCCAGAAGTTAACGCCATGTATCCGGAGCTTAAGCTGCATGCCATCGGGTGGGTTAAGCATAAATGTAAGCCTGGTGCCAAATGGCCCGAAATTCAGGCAGAGATGCGCATCTGGAAAAAACGTCGCGAAGGTGAACGCAAGGAAACCGGAAAATACACGTCTGTTGTTGATCTCGCCCGCGCCAGAGCCAATCAACAGAACACTGAAAATTCAACAGGAAAAATCAACCCGGTCATTGCTGCCATTCATCGCGAATACAAGCAGACATGGAAAACACTGGATGACGAACTGGCCTACGCTCTCTGGCCTGGTGATGTGGATGCCGGAAACATTGACGGCAGCATCCATCGCTGGGCAAAAAATGAAGTTATCGACAACGACCGCGAAGACTGGAAGCGTATCTCGGCATCAATGCGCAAACAGCCTGATGCCCTTCGCTACGACCGCCA
>NZ_JAYQWM010000253.1:0-609 GCF_036662595.1 Escherichia sp. Lx600-2
TAACCGCCTGCTCACCGGAGAAAAAAACCAACATGCTGCCCGCCAATATTTGGGGCTTTAACCATGTGAAAGACACTGCTGTTAATTGGTACACCGTCAATGGCGCCCGAGGGCGAGGGGCAGTCGGTGTCTGCTGTGTTATGGTGCCCGAAAAATGGACACCCAACCAAACCGTGGTCGTGGAATGGGAGGTTGATCCTGATGCTTATGGTAAATCGCCCCCTATGGGAACTAAAGAATTTAGTGATTTCGTTAAAAAACACAAAGCCAATTATCGCCACTACCGCAAGGTGGTGCCCATCCCCCAATATGATGACGCCTGTGATGTCAAAGTGCATTTTTTACCCTGCCAAGAGGTGAAAATCACCTTGTCGTGTTTGGCTGTTTCTCACCCTGACTACCCTATTCAAGAACCAAGTTTTATGGAGGAGCCTGCCGAATGCCCTACCAACGCAGCCACACCACTTGCTCAGTGAGGTTAGGATGAAAAAAATATCTCTTATCGGTACCGTTTTAATTGTGTTACTGGCCTTAACCGCCTGCTCACCGGAGAAAAAAACCAACATGCTGCCCGCCAATATTTGGGGCTTTAACCATGTGAAAGACACT
>NZ_JAYQWM010000254.1:0-596 GCF_036662595.1 Escherichia sp. Lx600-2
GCCAGCGGTGGCTTCCTGGCACCGTTCGTCGCCCCGGATATCGTCTGGGACTTCCGCCTGCCGCGTGTGAAATCGATCAGTGCTTCAGGCCATAAATTCGGTCTGGCTCCGCTGGGCTGCGGCTGGGTTATCTGGCGTGATGAAGAAGCGCTGCCGCAGGAACTGGTGTTCAACGTTGACTACCTGGGTGGTCAGATTGGTACTTTTGCCATCAACTTCTCCCGCCCGGCGGGTCAGGTAATTGCGCAGTATTATGAATTCCTGCGCCTCGGTCGTGAAGGCTATACCAAAGTACAGAACGCCTCTTACCAGGTTGCCGCTTATCTGGCGGATGAAATCGCCAAACTGGGGCCGTATGAGTTCATCTGTACGGGTCGTCCGGACGAAGGCATCCCGGCGGTTTGCTTCAAACTGAAAGATGGTGAAGATCCGGGATACACCCTGTACGACCTCTCTGAACGTCTGCGTCTGCGCGGCTGGCAGGTTCCGGCCTTCACTCTCGGCGGTGAAGCCACGGACATCGTGGTGATGCGCATTATGTGTCGTCGCGGCTTCGAAATGGACTTTGCTGAACTGTTGCTGGAAGACTACAAAGC
>NZ_JAYQWM010000255.1:0-572 GCF_036662595.1 Escherichia sp. Lx600-2
GCTTGGATTTTATCCGCTTGCTGCGCTTTGTCTTGTAACTGCTTCGCCAACTGCTGGTTCTGCTGCTCTAAAGCTTTCGCTGCTGCTTGTTGCTTGGCTAACGCTTCGCGCGTGGTTTGGCTTTCTGCTTGCGCTTTTTCCAACCCAGCTTCTTTTTGTTTCAATAACGCAATTTGTTTATTCAAATCCGCTGTCAGCGCTTTCACTTGCTCATCGCTGGCTTGGCTCATCAAGGCAGTTTGTTTTTCCACGTTCGCTTGCAGTTTTTGCAGCTCTGCGTTGGCTTGTTTTAACTGCGCCTGTGCCGTGGCGTAATCCTGCTCATTTTTCTGCAAACGCGCTTGCAGCGCAAGTTGCTGCTTCTCGCTGTCAGTAAACTGTTTCGATAATGCATTTTGCGCCGCTTGGTGCTCTGCCAGCTGTTTCTTCGCTGCCGCCAGTTCGCTTTCTAACGCCGCTTTCTGGGCTAATTTCGCGGTTTGATCCGCTAATGATGCTTGGATTTTATCCGCTTGCTGCGCTTTGTCTTGTAACTGCTTCGCCAACTGCTGGTTCTGCTGCTCTAAAGCTTT
>NZ_JAYQWM010000256.1:0-562 GCF_036662595.1 Escherichia sp. Lx600-2
GGGGAGCCCGCAGAATTCGGAAAAAATCGTACGCTAAGGTTTTCCGGGCATCCGTAAGGGCCGAAACTTCCCGTCTTCCAGTCTGCGGCTCTGCCGCCAGACGTAATCGCCGGTTAGGTTGATGTGCTCCCAGCCCAGCGGCGACAGGAATTGCAGCAGCTCGCCGTCCACCGGCTTGCCGGCCTCGACCAACCCCTGGGTGGCGCGTTCCAGGTACACCGTGTTCCACAGCACGATAGCCGCCGTCACCAGGTTGAGGCCGCTGGCCCGGTAGCGCTGCTGCTCGAAGCTCCGATCCCTGATTTCCCCAAGGCGGTTGAAGAACACCGCCCTGGCCAGCGAGTTGCGCGCCTCACCTTTGTTCAGGCCGGCATGCACGCGGCGGCGCAGTTCAACACTTTGCAGCCAGTCCAGGATGAACAGCGTGCGCTCGATCCGGCCCAGCTCGCGCAGGGCCACGGCCAGTCCGTTCTGGCGCGGGTAGCTGCCGAGCTTGCGCAGCATCAGCGAGGCGGTGACGGTGCCCTGCTTGATCGAGCTGGCCAGGCGCAGGATGTCGTCC
>NZ_JAYQWM010000257.1:0-522 GCF_036662595.1 Escherichia sp. Lx600-2
TCGGTGGAGCTGCATGACAAAGTCATCGGGCATTATCTGAACATAAAACACTATCAATAAGTTGGAGTCATTACCCCGGTTTCATTCTTATATGCCAGCAATGGCAGGGATTTGTTCATCCTTAAATCTGTCATGAGGTTAAAACAAAATGAGTAAAGTCTTTATTTGCGCCGCTATTCCTGACGAACTGGCAACAAGGGAAGAAGGCGCTGTGGCTGTAGCCACAGCCATTGAAGCTGGCGACGAACGCCGTGCTCGAGCAAAATTTCACTGGCAGTTCCTGGAACATTATCCGGCTGCTCAGGACTGCGCTTATAAATTTATTGTCTGCGAGGATAAACCTGGCATACCCCGCCCTGCCCTCGATTCATGGGATGCTGAATATATGCAGGAAAACCGCTGGGATGAGGAGTCTGCTTCTTTTGTCCCGGTTGAGACTGAATCCGATCCGATGAACGTCACTTTTGACAAGCTGGCCCCTGAAGTACAGAACGCTGTCATGGTTAAGTTCGACACATGTGA
>NZ_JAYQWM010000258.1:0-491 GCF_036662595.1 Escherichia sp. Lx600-2
GTTTAGCCCCGTTACATCTTCCGCGCAGGCCGACTCGACCAGTGAGCTATTACGCTTTCTTTAAATGATGGCTGCTTCTAAGCCAACATCCTGGCTGTCTGGGCCTTCCCACATCGTTTCCCACTTAACCATGACTTTGGGACCTTAGCTGGCGGTCTGGGTTGTTTCCCTCTTCACGACGGACGTTAGCACCCGCCGTGTGTCTCCCGTGATAACATTCTCCGGTATTCGCAGTTTGCATCGGGTTGGTAAGTCGGGATGACCCCCTTGCCGAAACAGTGCTCTACCCCCGGAGATGAATTCACGAGGCGCTACCTAAATAGCTTTCGGGGAGAACCAGCTATCTCCCGGTTTGATTGGCCTTTCACCCCCAGCCACAAGTCATCCGCTAATTTTTCAACATTAGTCGGTTCGGTCCTCCAGTTAGTGTTACCCAACCTTCAACCTGCCCATGGCTAGATCACCGGGTTTCGGGTCTATACCCTGCAACT
>NZ_JAYQWM010000259.1:0-422 GCF_036662595.1 Escherichia sp. Lx600-2
TGAATCTCCAGACAACCAATATCACTTAAATAAGTGATAGTCTTAATACTAGTTTTTAGACTAGTCATTGGAGAACAGATGATTGATGTCTTAGGGCCGGAGAAACGCAGACGGCGTACCACACAGGAAAAGATCGCAATTGTTCAGCAGAGCTTTGAACCGGGGATGACGGTCTCCCTCGTTGCCCGGCAACATGGTGTAGCAGCCAGCCAGTTATTTCTCTGGCGTAAGCAATACCAGGAAGGAAGTCTTACTGCTGTCGCCGCCGGAGAACAGGTTGTTCCTGCCTCTGAACTTGCTGCCGCCATGAAGCAGATTAAAGAACTCCAGCGCCTGCTCGGCAAGAAAACGATGGAAAATGAACTCCTCAAAGAAGCCGTTGAATATGGACGGGCAAAAAAGTGGATAGCGCACGCGCCCTT
>NZ_JAYQWM010000260.1:0-419 GCF_036662595.1 Escherichia sp. Lx600-2
GCTTAACCTCACAACCCGAAGATGTTTCTTGCGACTCATCATCGTGTTGCGAAAATTTGAGAGACTCACGAACAACTTTCGTTGTTCAGTGTTTCAATTTTCAGCTTGATCCAGATTTTTAAAGAGCAAATATCTCAAACATCACCCGAAGATGAGTTTTGAGATATTAAGGTCGGCGACTTTCACTCACAAACCAGCAAGTGGCGTCCCCTAGGGGATTCGAACCCCTGTTACCGCCGTGAAAGGGCGGTGTCCTGGGCCTCTAGACGAAGGGGACGTATCAGTCTGCTTCGCAAGACGCCTTGCTTTTCACTTTCTATCAGACAATCTGTGTGAGCACTGCAAAGAACGCTTCTTTAAGGTAAGGAGGTGATCCAACCGCAGGTTCCCCTACGGTTACCTTGTTACGACTTCACCCC
>NZ_JAYQWM010000262.1:0-402 GCF_036662595.1 Escherichia sp. Lx600-2
GGGGTATCGCCAAGCGGTAAGGCACCAGGTTTTGATCCTGGCATTCCCAGGTTCGAATCCTGGTACCCCAGCCATCTACTACCCTATCTAGATTGTCGAAAACTTCATTTTGAAAAACATAAAATGGCTATGTAGCTCAGCTGGTTAGAGCACAACACTCATAATGTTGGGGTCACAGGTTCGAATCCCGTCATAGCCACCATTATTTGCGGGAGTGGCGAAATTGGTAGACGCACCAGATTTAGGTTCTGGCGCCGCAAGGTGTGCAAGTTCAAGTCTTGTCTCCCGCACCATTTTCCTTCTCGGTAGCATTGAATTTAAGATTGGGGTATCGCCAAGCGGTAAGGCACCAGGTTTTGATCCTGGCATTCCCAGGTTCGAATCCTGGTACCCCAGCCATCT
>NZ_JAYQWM010000263.1:0-391 GCF_036662595.1 Escherichia sp. Lx600-2
CCCCACTGTTCGTCCATTTCCGCGCAGACGATGACGTCACTGCCCGGCTGTATGCGCGAGGTTACCGACTGCGGCCTGAGTTTTTTAAATGGCGGAAAATCGTGTTGAGGCCAACGCCCATAATGCGGGCGGTTGCCCGGCATCCAACGCCATTCATGGCCATATCAATGATTTTCTGGTGCGTACCGGGTTGAGAAGCGGTGTAAGTGAACTGCAGTTGCCATGTTTTACGGCAGTGAGAGCAGAGATAGCGCTGATGTCCGGCAGTGCTTTTGCCGTTACGCACCACCCCGTCAGTAGCTGAACAGGAGGGACAGCTGATAGAAACAGAAGCCACTGGAGCACCTCAAAAACACCATCATACACTAAATCAGTAAGTTGGCAGCATCAC
>NZ_JAYQWM010000264.1:0-383 GCF_036662595.1 Escherichia sp. Lx600-2
GCTGCTTCGGCTTCTTGGCGTTCACGTTCTGCTTGTTCTTCCGCTAACCGTGCTGCTTCGGCTTCTTGGCGTTCACGTTCTGCTTGTTCTTCCGCTAACCGTGCTGCTTCAGCTTCTTGGCGCTCACGCTCTGCTTGTTCTTCCGCTAACCGTGCTGCTTCGGCTTCTTGACGTTCACGCTCTGCTTGCTCTTCCGCTAACCGTGCTGCTTCGGCTTCTTGACGTTCACGCTCTGCTTGTTCTTCCGCTAACCGTGCCGCTTCGGCTTCTTGACGTTCACGCTCTGCTTGCTCTTCCGCTAACCGTGCTGCTTCGGCTTCTTGGCGTTCACGTTCTGCTTGTTCTTCCGCTAACCGTGCTGCTTCGGCTTCTTGGCGTTCACG
>NZ_JAYQWM010000265.1:0-380 GCF_036662595.1 Escherichia sp. Lx600-2
GATGGCTGGGGTACCTGGATTCGAACCAGGGAATGCCGGTATCAAAAACCGGTGCCTTACCGCTTGGCGATACCCCAATAACCGGGCGGTGAACCGCTTACTCGAAGAAGATGGCTGGGGTACCTGGATTCGAACCAGGGAATGCCGGTATCAAAAACCGGTGCCTTACCGCTTGGCGATACCCCATCCGTACAACGCTTTCTGGTGAATGGTGCGGGAGGCGAGACTTGAACTCGCACACCTTGCGGCGCCAGAACCTAAATCTGGTGCGTCTACCAATTTCGCCACTCCCGCAAAAAAGATGGTGGCTACGACGGGATTCGAACCTGTGACCCCATCATTATGAGTGATGTGCTCTAACCAACTGAGCTACGTAGCCA
>NZ_JAYQWM010000266.1:0-379 GCF_036662595.1 Escherichia sp. Lx600-2
GGTATCAGCCTGTTATCCCCGGAGTACCTTTTATCCGTTGAGCGATGGCCCTTCCATTCAGAACCACCGGATCACTAAGACCTACTTTCGTACCTGCTCGAGCCGTCACTCTCGCAGTCAAGCTGGCTTATGCCTTTGCACTAACCGCATGATGTCCGACCATGCTTAGCCAACCTTCGTGCTCCTCCGTTACTCTTTGGGAGGAGACCGCCCCAGTCAAACTACCCACCAGACACTGTCCGCACCCCGGATAACGGGGCAACGTTAGAACATCAAACATTAAAGGGTGGTATTTCAAGGTTGGCTCCATGCAGACTGGCGTCCACACTTCAAAGCCTCCCACCTATCCTACACATCAAGGCTCAATGTTCAGTGTCAA
>NZ_JAYQWM010000267.1:0-377 GCF_036662595.1 Escherichia sp. Lx600-2
ATGGAAGCTGCAGGCAAACCAACGGATAAACCAAACCTGGTGTGCGGTCCGGTGCAAATCTGCTGGCATAAATTCGCCCGCTACTGGGATGTGGAGCTGCGTGAGATCCCTATGCGCCCCGGTCAGTTGTTTATGGATCCGAAACGCATGATTGAAGCCTGCGACGAAAATACCATCGGCGTGGTGCCGACTTTCGGCGTGACCTACACCGGTAACTATGAGTTCCCGCAACCGCTGCACGATGCGCTGGATAAATTCCAGGCCGACACCGGTATCGACATCGACATGCACATCGACGCCGCCAGCGGTGGCTTCCTGGCACCGTTCGTCGCCCCGGATATCGTCTGGGACTTCCGCCTGCCGCGTGTGAAATCGAT
>NZ_JAYQWM010000268.1:0-362 GCF_036662595.1 Escherichia sp. Lx600-2
GGCGCTATCCAGGGATAATCGGGCAAACAGGCGCATGGAGGCGATTTCGTACAGGGCATCTTCCATGGCACCGTCGCTCAGGTTGTACCAATGCTGCATGCAGTGAATACGCAGCATGGTCTCCAGCGGATAGGGCCGTCGGCCATTGCCCGCCTTGGGATAAAACGGCTCGATGACAGCGGTCATATTCTGCCATGGCAGAATCTGCTCCATGCGGGAGAGGAAAATCTCTTTTCGGGTCTGACGGCGCTTAGTGCTGAATTCACTATCGGCGAAGGTGAGTTGATGGCTCATGATGTCCCTCTGGGATGCGCTCCGGATGAATATGATGATCTCATATCAGGAACTTGTTCGCACCTTCC
>NZ_JAYQWM010000269.1:0-356 GCF_036662595.1 Escherichia sp. Lx600-2
ATCGTGCCTGTAGGGGCGCTGGCCGCTGCGCGGCCATCCCCCCAACACCCGGATAAATCACGCCCGGCCCGTCGCTACGCGCCAGCCCGCCCGCTCAACCGGGCCGTTGTGACGGGCCACTGTTCCGGCGGTGGTATCGTCTGACAGCCCGCCAAAACCGGCTTTGCAGGGAGGGGGTGGGCGCGTCGCCCAGCTCGATGCCGTAAGGCCCGGCAATTTGACCACGCCGCCCAGGTGGAGATCGGCGCAGTTGCCTTTCATTTGTCGGCAGCGGTGCAAAATTTAAGTATCTTTATCGTACTATATAATGATACTAAAAGTTGACTTTTAGAGGGGGAAAGCCTATACTTTATTTA
>NZ_JAYQWM010000270.1:0-337 GCF_036662595.1 Escherichia sp. Lx600-2
TAGGGCTGTCGTTACAGTCGGCAGCGCCCCGACGCAAAATATAACAATACCATTTGGATACCCTATATAATTCGGGTGGTAGCTAGCCGACAAGCGAACCGAACCCTAGGAGCATACAAAAGTATATGACTAGGGCTGTCGTTACAGTCGGCAGCGCCCCGGCGCAAAATATAACAATACCATTTGGATACCCTATATAATTCTGGTGGTAGCTAGGCGATAAGCGAACCGAACCCTAGGAGCATACAAAAGTATGTGACTAGGGCTGTCGTTACAGTCGGCAGCGCCCCGACGCAAAATATAACAATACCATTTGGATACCCTATATAATTCGGGT
>NZ_JAYQWM010000271.1:0-332 GCF_036662595.1 Escherichia sp. Lx600-2
CGGGAGGATTCGAACCTCCGACCGCTCGGTTCGTAGCCGAGTACTCTATCCAGCTGAGCTACGGATGCATCGGGAAACTTACTTTACTGCAGATTTTTTGATACCGCTACTAAAGCCGTATCAAGTAAGAGATGGTGCATCCGGGAGGATTACTCGCCTTGCGGCTCACCCTTCGGGCCGTTGCTAAAGCAACGTTATCCTCCCTGGTGCCTGCGGTTAGTACCGCCACCTCTTCCATACCTTCATCGCTGAAGGTTACGGAGAATATGGTGCATCCGGGAGGATTCGAACCTCCGACCGCTCGGTTCGTAGCCGAGTACTCTATCCAGCTG
>NZ_JAYQWM010000272.1:0-316 GCF_036662595.1 Escherichia sp. Lx600-2
TTCATGCCAAAGTGCCACTGATTGCCTTTCTTGGTCTGATGCATCTCCGGATCGCGTTGCTGCTCTTTGTTCTTGGTCGAGCTGGGTGCCTCAATGATGGTGGCATCAACCAAGGTGCCTTGAGTCATCATGACGCCTGCTTCGGCCAGCCAGCGATTGATGGTCTTGAACAATTGGCGGGCCAGTTGATGCTGCTCCAGCAGGTGGCGGAAATTCATGATGGTGGTGCGGTCCGGCAAGGCGCTATCCAGGGATAATCGGGCAAACAGGCGCATGGAGGCGATTTCGTACAGGGCATCTTCCATGGCACCGTCGC
>NZ_JAYQWM010000273.1:0-307 GCF_036662595.1 Escherichia sp. Lx600-2
AATTAAATTTTCAAGCTAATCTTCATTGAGTTTCTAATTCTAACCTTGGCGGTGTTGGCTATGCTCTTAGGGAGTCGCTCATTTGCCGCCTAGCTACAACTCGAACTATTTAGAGAATTAAATTTTCAAGCTAATCTTCATTGATTTTCTAAATCTAACCTCGGCGGTGTTGGCTATACTCTTAGGGAGTCGCTCATTTGCCGCCTAGCCACAACTCGAACTATTTAGAGAATTAAATTTTCAAGCTAATCTTCATTGAGTTTCTAATTCTAACCTTGGCGGTGTTGGCTATGCTCTTAGGGAGTCG
>NZ_JAYQWM010000274.1:0-285 GCF_036662595.1 Escherichia sp. Lx600-2
AGAAGTGAAACGCCGTAGCGCCGATGGTAGTGTGGGGTCTCCCCATGCGAGAGTAGGGAACTGCCAGGCATCAAATTTAGCGTGCTGATATGGCTCAGTTGGTAGAGCGCACCCTTGGTAAGGGTGAGGTCCCCAGTTCGACTCTGGGTATCAGCACCACTTTTTAGGTTAAAGTTCGGCAGATTAGAAAAGAATTTGTCTGGCGGCAGTAGCGCGGTGGTCCCACCTGACCCCATGCCGAACTCAGAAGTGAAACGCCGTAGCGCCGATGGTAGTGTGGGGTCT
>NZ_JAYQWM010000275.1:0-258 GCF_036662595.1 Escherichia sp. Lx600-2
CAAGCTGCAAGTGTGTTGGCCGCGCTTCGCCACCCAAGTCACATACTGGTGTATGCTCCTTGGGATAGCTCAGCTTGCCGCCTTCTTGCAACTCGAATTATTTAGAGTAATTCGAGTAAGTTAAAAATTATGCTTTAAGGTGATTGCAGCGAGGCAAGGCGCACTAAAGCAAGGAGTACAACAAGCTGCAAGTGTGTTGGCCGCGCTTCGCCACCCAAGTCACATACTGGTGTATGCTCCTTGGGATAGCTCAGCTTG
>NZ_JAYQWM010000276.1:0-257 GCF_036662595.1 Escherichia sp. Lx600-2
CCGAGCGGCCAAAGGGAGCAGACTGTAAATCTGCCGTCATCGACTTCGAAGGTTCGAATCCTTCCCCCACCACCATCACTTTCAAAAGTCCCTGAACTCTCAAACGAATCCGTAATTAAATATTCTGCCCAAGCGGGGAAGGATGAGAAGCTTCGACCAAGGTTCGACTTGAGCGCCAGCGAGAGAGCGTTGCCGCAGGCAACGACCCGAAGGGCGAAGCGCGCAGCGCTGAGTAATCCTTCCCCCACCACCATCAC
>NZ_JAYQWM010000277.1:0-235 GCF_036662595.1 Escherichia sp. Lx600-2
CGGGAGGATTCGAACCTCCGACCGCTCGGTTCGTAGCCGAGTACTCTATCCAGCTGAGCTACGGATGCATCGGGAAAATTTATTTTACTGCTGATATTGATATCGCTACTAAAGCCACATCAAATAAGAAAATCCATCTTAACCATCATCACTGATGATTACGGAGAATATGGTGCATCCGGGAGGATTCGAACCTCCGACCGCTCGGTTCGTAGCCGAGTACTCTATCCAGCTG
>NZ_JAYQWM010000278.1:0-233 GCF_036662595.1 Escherichia sp. Lx600-2
GCTGTAGCGGTGTTGGCTTCTCTCGGCTCCTTAGGTCACATACTGATGTATGCTCCCTAAGATATCCTCGTTTGCCGCCTTGCTACAACACGAACTATTTTGAATAAAAAAGTGATGTTGTAGCAAAATAATTTAAACCAAACTATCAGTATGTTAGCTGTAGCGGTGTTGGCTTCTCTCGGCTCCTTAGGTCACATACTGATGTATGCTCCCTAAGATATCCTCGTTTGCCG
>NZ_JAYQWM010000279.1:0-206 GCF_036662595.1 Escherichia sp. Lx600-2
CATCCGTAGCTCAGCTGGATAGAGTACTCGGCTACGAACCGAGCGGTCGGAGGTTCGAATCCTCCCGGATGCACCATCTCTTACTTGATATGGCTTTAGTAGCGGTATCAATATCAGCAGTAAAATAAATTTCCCGATGCATCCGTAGCTCAGCTGGATAGAGTACTCGGCTACGAACCGAGCGGTCGGAGGTTCGAATCCTCCCG
>NZ_JAYQWM010000280.1:0-206 GCF_036662595.1 Escherichia sp. Lx600-2
CTGCGAATTTAGCCTGCGGCCTGAACCTGCAACCAGCTTGCCGAGGTATGGATTGCCGACTGAGTATTTACGGGGTAATGAATTGGCTTGAACTGCTGTTGAGATGGTGGGTCGTGCAGGATTTAAATTCTGCGAATTTAGCCTGCGGCCTGAACCTGCAACCAGCTTGCCGAGGTATGGATTGCCGACTGAGTATTTACGGGGTA
>NZ_JAYQWM010000281.1:0-206 GCF_036662595.1 Escherichia sp. Lx600-2
CATACCTCGGCAAGCTGGTTGCAGGTTCAGGCCGCAGGCTAAATTCGTAGAATTTAAATCCTGCACGACCCACCATCTTAACAGCAGCGCAAGCCAATTCACCGCCCCGTAAATACTCAGTTACCAATCCATACCTCGGCAAGCTGGTTGCAGGTTCAGGCCGCAGGCTAAATTCGTAGAATTTAAATCCTGCACGACCCACCATC
>NZ_JAYQWM010000282.1:0-205 GCF_036662595.1 Escherichia sp. Lx600-2
CCAACACCCCTGCTATTTTAAAATAGATAAATGCCAATACTCAAAATAGTTCGAATTGTAGGTAGGCGGCAAGTCGCACTAAGCCCTAGGAGCATACATAAGTATGTGGCTAGGGTTAGCAAGCGCAGCCAACACCCCTGCTATTTTAAAATAGATAAATGCCAATACTCAAAATAGTTCGAATTGTAGGTAGGCGGCAAGTCGC
>NZ_JAYQWM010000283.1:0-205 GCF_036662595.1 Escherichia sp. Lx600-2
TTGGCAGCACTCATTCGCACTAGTCACATACTTGTGTATGCTCCTAGCGCCTCATTCCTTTGCCGCCTTGCTACACCTCGAACTATTTAGAATATAGCTGAGAGAGTTTATCTCAAGTTGTAGTTGTATTGGCAGCACTCATTCGCACTAGTCACATACTTGTGTATGCTCCTAGCGCCTCATTCCTTTGCCGCCTTGCTACACC
>NZ_JAYQWM010000284.1:0-203 GCF_036662595.1 Escherichia sp. Lx600-2
ATGTGACCCAAGTAGCCAAGTGATGGCAACACCGCCACAGCGTGAAATTAACACTTATTAATACGCTAAATAGTTCGTATTGTGGCTAGGCGCCGAAAGCGGATAACTCGGGGAGCATACAAAGGTATGTGACCCAAGTAGCCAAGTGATGGCAACACCGCCACAGCGTGAAATTAACACTTATTAATACGCTAAATAGTTCG
>NZ_JAYQWM010000285.1:0-202 GCF_036662595.1 Escherichia sp. Lx600-2
GTTGTTGGCTGCGTGCATTCGCACTAGTCACATACTTATGTATGCTCCTAGCGACTCATTTACTTGCCGCCTAGCGACAACATGAATTATTTAGAGTATGGGTTGGTCATAATTCAAGCGGTAAGGTTGTTGGCTGCGTGCATTCGCACTAGTCACATACTTATGTATGCTCCTAGCGACTCATTTACTTGCCGCCTAGCGA
>NZ_JAYQWM010000286.1:0-201 GCF_036662595.1 Escherichia sp. Lx600-2
GCCTTGGGATGTCTTCATTTGCCGCCTAGCCACAACGAGAACTATTTAGGGTAAACCCGTTGATGTTTCCCGCTGTGACGGTGTTGGCTACACTTAGTTACCCAAGTCACATACCTTTGTATGCGCCTTGGGATGTCTTCATTTGCCGCCTAGCCACAACGAGAACTATTTAGGGTAAACCCGTTGATGTTTCCCGCTGTG